>JASMJM010000015.1 GCA_030749725.1 Pseudomonadales bacterium
TCTAAGTAGTTAAAATAATGGGTTATCCTGAGTATGAGCAGGGAGTCGTCTATCTTCAGAATCCAAAACTCAAAGGAGTCGTTCGACGGGTGGTTGGATCGGACCCTGATTACACTTACGCACGCGTCGTCCAATAGCCTTCAGACTGGCTGCTGGTTCAAAGCTATCCCCATGTGGAAATACACCTTCAAGAGATTGCTGGCGGGAGTGATAACCGTCTGGTTTATCGCTACTGCTACGTTCATCGCCATGCACTCGGTGCCGGGTGATCCCCTGCTGAACGACAAAGCGGTGTCCAACGAGATCCGCAAAAACCTGGAGCAGAGATATGGGCTGGACAAACCTATCACGCAGCAATACCTCATCTACATGGGAAATATGCTGAGGGGCGATTTTGGCATCTCATTCACTCAGCAGAATAGAAAGGTAAACGATATCATCCGCGATCACTTTCCAGTGTCCGCAATGCTCGGCGTTCTGGCTGTCTGTTTCGCTGCGCTTGGCGGAGTTGTCTGGGGTGCTCTGACCGCTGTCTACAGGAATAGACTGCCGGACATCATCATCATGTTTCTGGTGATTCTTGGAATTTCCGTCCCCAGCTTCGTATTCGCTGCCCTGGGTCAATTGCTGCTGGTGAATATCAATCAGTTTGTCGGCTATTCGCTCATACCGGTGGCTGGCTGGGGAACTGTGCTGCACATGCTGATGCCGTCGCTGGTATTGGGTCTCGGCACGATGGCGTTGCTCACTCGATTGATGCGCTCTTCCATGCTGGAAGTGGTCAACGAAGACTACATTAAGACAGCCAGGGCCAAGGGCCTTTCGCCCCTTAGAATCTTCGTTAAACATCAACTTAGAAACGCCATCCTACCCGTGATCACGGTTCTCGGTCCGCAGATCGCTGCAATCACGACGGGTGGTTTCGTCGTTGAACTTGTGTTTGCCATCCCCGGCTTGGGCCGCTACTTCGTGCAGGCCGTGCAGCAACTCGATTACACCGTGATCATGGGGACGACCGTATTCTACGGTGCTTTCCTGGTCTTGATGGTTATCCTTGTGGATATCCTGTACGGCTTTATTGACCCGCGCGTAAGACTCCAATAAGGGCTATGGCAAAATCGAAATGACTGATCTGACCGCCAGCCAACCTACCGTCCGGGATTTCGAGTCGATCCAAGTAAAGGTACATACCGAACAGATCGTCCGACCATCCCTCTCCTACTGGCAGGACGCCTGGATGCGGCTCAAGCACAACAGACGGGCGATCATTTCTCTGTACATTGTCATTCTGTTGGCTTTCTTCACCCTGGCGGGGCCATTGCTCTGGCAGGTGGACCCCGCATTGCAGGACTTGGGTCAGATTTCCCAGTCGCCATCGATGCCCAAGCAAGCGCTTCTTGTCGAACCCTACGAGGCCTGGCCTGGCATCGTTCGGAGGGACGTTCCGGCCGAACCGGATGTGTATCCGGATGTCATGGCGGCACCGGGCGCCCTGCAATCCTTCGACAGGCCAACAACTCAGAGGGTACGACTGAGTTGGAATCCCGTCGAGGGTGCTGCCGGTTACAACATATATCGCAACGAACAGCAACCAACCAGCGACCAGGATCTGGGTCTTCCCCTCGGATCGACAGGGGGTGGCAATGAGGTCAGTTACGAAGATCGGCTCAATCTCGAATCGATTCCCTATTTCTACTCGGTCGTTGCCACTGACGGAATTGATGAGTCTGCCCTGTTTTCGGTCATCATCGTGCACCCATTCGATGCCCTCACAGCACAGCAGGCTCGTCAGCGTGGATTGATACCGGAGGAGGACACTGAATCGGTGATCGGTCGTGAGATCCGTCTGGAATTTCATCCCTTCGGAACCGACTATCTCGGTCGGGATATGCTGGCTCGTCTGATGTATGGTGCTCGGGTATCTCTCTTTATCGGCATCGTCGCGCCCTTCCTGTATGTCTGCTTCGGCCTGGTCTATGGGGGCTTTTCCGGTTATTTTGCCGGTCGACTGGATGTCATTCTGATGCGCTTTGCTGACTTCGTCGTTGCCCTGCCCTTTCTGTTATTTATGATCCTGTTCAAGATCGCCTTTGGCATCGGACCTGGCGAGAGTGGCATATTGCCCATGTTGATCGCTCTGGTACTGCTCGGATGGCCTGCAACCGCCAGACTGGTTCGGGGCCAGGTTCTGCAGATTCGCGACGAAGGCTATATACAGGCGGCCCGACTGCTGGGTGCCAAAAACGGTTACCTGGTGCTGCGGCACATGATACCGAATACCATGGGGGTCATCCTGGTCACCTTGACCTTTGCCGTGCCGGCTGCCATTTTTACCGAAGCGTTTCTGTCCTTCATCGGTATGGGGGTGGCACCCCCCACACCCTCCTGGGGCTCCATGTGCAACGAGGGAGTGAAGACCATGTTGTCCCATCCTCACGAACTGATATTCCCAGCCAGCTTCATCAGCATCACCGTATTGGCGTTCAACCTTCTCGGCGATGGCTTAACCGAAGCGCTGGATTCGCGCATGCGTTCCAGAGAGTGATCTAGCAAAAATGGATGACAGCATTCTCGAAGTGGTAGATCTCAGCGTGGAATTCAGCACCTATGGAGGAGTTGTGCAGGCCGTTCGAGGCGTCAGCTTTTCCGTACCGCGTGGCGAAACCCTAGCCATCGTCGGTGAGTCCGGTTGTGGCAAGTCGGTAACCGTGCAATCCATCATGGGTCTAATCCCCATGCCGCCGGGACGAATCACTGCAGGCAGCGCTAAACTGAATGGTCGTGAACTGCTCGGTCTGAGCGCCAAGGAGACCAATGAATTCCGCGGTACAGAGATCGGCATGATCTTCCAGGATCCCATGACCTCCCTGAATCCCACCATGACCATCGGCGATCAGATTGCCGAAACCCTGATGGTTCACCGCGGCCAGTCCTATGGCTCGGCTGCCAGGACTGCCGTTGAACTGATGGAAAAAACCAAGATTCCCGAAGCCGGCAGACGCGTGAAGCAGTACCCGTTTGAATTCTCCGGCGGTATGTTGCAGAGATCGATGATTGCCATGAGTCTTGCGTGCAACCCGTCCATCTTGATCGCTGACGAACCCACCACCGCCCTGGATGTGACCATACAGGCACAGATTCTGGAGCTGATGCTGGAGCTGCAACGTACTGAGAACATGTCCATTATTCTGATCACGCACGATCTGGCAGTCGTTGCCCGCATGGCCGACGAAGTACGTGTCATGTATGGCGGTCAGATTGTCGAGAGCGGCTCCGTAGAACAGATTTTCTACGAATCAGCCCACCCCTACACGCTGGGATTGAGGGAGGCGATGCCGAGCAACAGGGGAGATCTGACCCGGCAATTGGCACCCATCGAAGGTACTCCGCCAGACCTGTTCGATCCACCCAAGGGTTGTGGCTACTTTGCACGCTGCCCCCATGCGATGAAGCTCTGTGAAGCCGATCCGCCAGTCGAATTCGTGGTAACGAAGACACCGCAGCATCGAGCCAGTTGCTGGCTGCAACACAGCATGGCGCCGGGAGTAAGTTCTGTTCGCCAGTCCCATCACAGCGAAGGCACGGACGATGGCTGAACAACGTCAAGCATCCCTTGTTGAAACCGTCGCACTTAAGAAGCATTTCTACGTCGGACGGGGACAGACCCTGCACGCCGTGGACGGCATCTCTCTCGCCATCGAGGAGAATGAAATACTCGGCCTGGTTGGCGAGAGTGGTTCGGGCAAATCTACGTTCGGCAAGACCCTGGTGGGACTGTTGGATAAAACATCAGGACAGGCTTTTTACAAGGGGTCGCTCCTGCCGCAGAAATTCAGAACCGAGGATTTCATCCGCTATTGCACCCAGATGCAGATGATATTTCAGGATCCCTATTCCTCTCTCAATCCGCGCATGACGGTACTCGATATCATCGGCGAGGGTCTGCAACTGGCAGGTGGAATCGGCAGGTCTGAAATTCGCGATCAGGTGGTCACCTGGCTGGAAAAGGTGGGACTGCACTCAGATCATATGTCGCGCTACCCCCATGAGTTTTCCGGCGGACAAAGACAGAGAATTGGCGTTGCCAGGGCTATGATCACCAAACCGAAATTCGTAGTCTGTGACGAACCGATTTCTGCCCTGGATGTTTCCGTGCAAGCACAGGTGATCAATCTACTGAATGAGCTGAAGCAGTCGATGGGGCTGACCCTGTTGTTTATCGCCCACGATCTTTCCATGGTGCTTTATGTATCCGATCGCATGGCAGTCATGTACCTCGGGGCTCTAGTGGAGATTGGTCCGTCCAACGATGTTTTCTTCAGTCCCAAACATCCGTACACCGAGTTGCTGATCGAATCAAATCCGGAACCGGACCCGCAGATTGAGAGCGAGCGCGCCCACAGACCGATTGAAGGTGAGATCACTTCACCGATCAACATACAGCCCGGCTGTCGCTTTGCAGACAGATGCCCGAAGGTGCAGGATATCTGCAAGCACCAAACGCCGCAGATGACCATGGTCAGCGACAACCATGGAGTTGTCTGTCATCTGTTTAACTAACGCCTGATTCCAGTCTTGCCGGAGGGTTCACGCCAGGGGGGCAATTCAACTGATCCTGCGTTGTCTCATCCTGCTGGTAATCGACTCCTCATCGAACATCTCTACCAGTTGTTCGGTCATGGCATCCCCCAATTGCTCTGCATCTGTAACCGTGACAGCGCGGCGATAATGGTGGGTAACGTCGTGACCGATACCGATGGCCACCAACTCTACATCGGAGTAATTCTCAATCTGATCTATGGCGTATTTCAGATGTTGCTCTAGATAATTGCTCGGATTGACCAACAGCGTGCTGTTATCGACTGGTAATCCATCGGAAATAACCATCAATATTCGCCGCTCTTCCTGTCGGCAAACTATACGGTTGTGAGCCCATAGTAACGCTTCGCCATCGATGTTTTCCTTGAGTAATTCCTCTCTCATCATTAGACCGAGATTCTTCCTGGCTCTTCGCCAAGGTACATCAGCAGCCTTATAGATGATGTGGCGCAGGTCATTCAACCTGCCCGGCTGCTGTGGTTTGCCGCTGGCGAGCCACAATTCCCGAGACTGTCCGCCTCGCCACGCTCTTGTCGTGAAACCAAGGATTTCCACTTTCACCGAGCACCGTTCCAGTGTACGTCCCAGAATATCAGCACACATGGCAGCGATCGTTATGGACCGGCCACGCATCGAGCCGGAACTGTCGATGAGCAGCGACACTACCGTATCACGAAAATGCATCTCCTTTTCCTGCTTGAACGCAAGCGGATGAAAAGGATCCATAATGACATTGGTCAGCCTGGATGTGTCCAGCATCCCTTCATCCAGATCAAATTCCCAGGTTCTTCTCTGTTGGGCAAGCAGTTTGCGCTGTAGACGATTGGCCAGCTTCGAGATGATGACCTGGGAGTTCTGCAGGTGGCTGTCCAGCAGTCCGCGCAACCTTTCCAGTTCCAGCGGTTCACAGAGCTCATCGGCAAGCACCATTTCGTCAAAGGCACTGGTAAAGGCCTTATAGTTCGACTCTCTTGGGCGGTGCCAATTCTTCTCGCCGCGCATTTCGGGAGTCGCACCGGCATCATCATCCTCGGCATCCGCATCGGTCAAGTCCGCAGCATCCATGTCCACCGGTACTTCACCATCGATCGCATCAGCCATATCCGCGTCACCTGATGCGTCCTCCTGTGAAGCGTCTTCACCGGCTTCCGAGTCGTCCCCCTCCGAGTCGTCCTGATCCTGGTCATCACCCTCCTGGTCCATGAACTCCTCGCCCCACTCGTCCCCGAGACCCAGTTCACTCAGCAGCCTTCGCGTTAACCGAACAAATTCACTCTGGTCATAGATGGCATCCGCCAGATATTCGAGTTCATCACCGATGCATTTTTCAATGTGATCGCGCCAGTGATCCAGCAGCATAGTGGCAGTAGGGGGTACCGGGGTGCCGGTCAGCTTTTCCCTGACGAGCAGCCCAACTGCTTCACCAAGGGGCGCTTGACTGGCCTCTTCAAGTCTGTCATAGCCGAAACTGCGGCATTGCTCTTCAAGATTCGCATCGAGATTGTTGGCAACACCCTTCATCAGTCTGGAACCGATCGCTTCAATCCGCGCTTCCTCAACCGATTCAAAAACGTCGCGGGCAATACCGGCTATGGGCATGTGACGCCGATGATAATTTTCGTCGTGAAATCTGCTTCGAAGAGCAAACTTGTCGGCTGTGCCTCTTAGTGACGCTAGCTGTTCCTGTTGCAGCAGGTGATCAGGCAAGGGCACTCGCGCCCGGTTGCCTTGGATATAGGCTTTACCGCGCCCAAAGCTCACCTCAAGCTCTTCGTTTCCTGAAATCGCCCGCATGGTGGAGGTAACTGCTTGTTTGAATATCTCTGCGGGATCCTCGATCTGTGACAAGTAAATACCCCGCTACGCCAGCATCACCTTGGCACTGGACTCAGGAAGTTCCTCGCCGATACAGCGCTGAAAATACTCTGCCACGATGGTACGTTCGGTCTCATCACACTTATTTAGAAATGTCATGCGGAAGGCAAAACCAAGATCATTGAAGATACGGGCATTCTCGGCCCACATGATCACGGTTCGCGGCGACATGACGATGGAGATATCGCCATTGATGAAGCCCTGTCTGGTCAGTTCTGCGACGGAAACCATATTTGAGATGGTGCGCTTACTCTTGGCGTCACTCCAATCGGGAACTTTTGCCAGCACGATCTCAACTTCCTCGTCGTGATGGAGGTAATTCAAAACCGTTACGATATTCCAACGATCCATTTGCCCCTGGTTGATCTGCTGGGTGCCATGGTACAGACCGGTGGGATCCCCCAGACCAATGGTGTTAGTGGTAGCAAACAGCCTAAACGAGGGATGAGGACTGATTACTTTGCTCTGATCCAGCAGGGTCAATTTCCCTTCCACTTCAAGCACCCGTTGAATCACGAACATAACGTCGGGACGGCCGGCATCATACTCATCGAACACCAGCGCAGAAGCCCTCTGCAACGCCCAGGGAAGCAGTCCTTCTCTGAATTCGGTAACCTGTTGACCGTCCTTCAAGACAATCGCGTCCTTGCCAATCAGATCGATACGACTGATGTGACTGTCGAGGTTAATGCGGATGCAAGGCCAGTTCAGTCGAACCGCGACTTGTTCAATATGGGTGGATTTACCGGTGCCGTGATAGCCCTGAATCATCACTCGACGATTGTGCGCAAAACCTGCCAGGATGGCCAGAGTGGTTTCCTTGTCGAACCTGTAGCTATCATCAAAGCTGGGGACGTGTTCCGATCCTTCCGAAAAGGCGGGAACTACCATATCCACGTCTATACCGAACGTTTCTCGGACGTCGACTTCTGTATCCGGAATTCCTGAGCCGGCCAAGGCTCCAGTGGTATCATTCATTACGCTAAAAAACCTATATATTTGACTTCAATTTTGGCCGCGCGCTGCGGAGACGCTATTCTAGCATCCAAATAAAACTCTGCACTAGAAAACGACTCGATCGGCGCATTTAGGTATTCAGCTACCCCGGCCATCATGCCGTTGGGTTTCTGACGCATCCACAATGAGAAGCTGCAATGCCGGAGGTAATGAGAAAATGCTAAGAATCCATCTGGTTCGCCACGGTCGTGCTGCTGCTTCCTGGGCTGAGAATCTGGACCCATGTTAGCGGCAATGTAAAACTGACCCCCCTTTCCATTAATCTGCACCTTGCAGGAGGTGCACATGTTAAATCAGGAAAGGTGTATGGAAATTCGCATACTTTACAAACAAGGTAAGAGCATTAAAGCGATCGCCCAGATCACAGGTCATTCTCGCA
>JASMJM010000016.1 GCA_030749725.1 Pseudomonadales bacterium
AGCTATCGATTAAAGGAAAAGCTAAGAGCCGGAATTATTAAGAAACCACCACAAGAGATCACTACTGACTAGACACAGGGGGGTCAATTTTAAACTGCCGGAATCAAATCAAAGGGGGTCAGTTTTAAACTGCCGTTGACAAATGGAAGGATTACGCACCTGAATCCCAAGTCCACACGGGCAACGGGATGGGATGGTAGGCAAGGGGAGTCGATCAGATATAATCGACCTGGACCCTTGATTCATTGCGTCAACCCAACTACTCCCTTAACTGGAAGAAGGATCATATGATTACCCTTTACGGTTCAGGTCAGTCGCGGTCATTTCGGGCCTTGTGGGCCCTTGAAGAGGCCGCGCTCAATTACGAGTACATCGCCATGGATCGTGAACCGGGAGATGAACCGAGGCACTTGCACAGTGACGCTTACGCACGGATTAACTCACAGCACAAGGTCCCGACGCTTGTCGATGGCGAGATCGTTTTGACCGAGAGCGCGGCCATCGTGAACTATCTGGCTTTGCTAAGCGATGGCGACCTCATGCCATCGACTCCCTCTTCGCGAGCCCGGTACGATGAAATCTGCTACTTCGTTATGACGGACTTCGAACAACCGCTCTGGTCCATCGGCAAACATAGCTTTGCACTGCCCGAAGAACAACGAGTAAAAGAGATGCTTGCGACTGCTGCCTGGGAATTCAGTAAGTCACTTACCGCACTGAGGGTTCACATGACCGGTAGACAACTCGACACTTCGGCCTTCGCGGTGGGCAGCGCATTCACCATGGCTGACGTACTTCTGGCACAGACACTGAACTGGGCGGACCGTTTTGAGATGTCCATTCCCAAAGACCTTATTGCCTATCGTGATCGCATGTACGCTCGCGCTGCTTGCCGCAGAGCACTGGCAACCGTTACTTGATGCTGACTACTCTTTGGGCTGACGTAGCAAAGGCCCGGACCACGAAGACACTGCACAGGACACGGCTTCCTCGGTTCTTGCAGTTACTGTGATCTAGTGCGCTATAATGGCTGCGCGTTACGAATCAGATCGGCATTAATAACGAGCTACAACCCTGACCCGAAATGAAACGTCCGTTTACAGCCTATCAAGGTGATGACCCCTACATCTTCGTCAGCTACGCTCACGAAGACAGCGTAAGCGTATATCCCGAAATCCAGAGGCTGCATGATCAGGGCTTCAACATCTGGTATGACGAGGGTATCAGTCCCGGTCACTCCTGGCCCCAGGAACTGGCCGACAAAGTCGCTGACTGCAGTTTGTTTCTCTTGTTCATCACCGCTCATTCACCGGATTCCGAGTTCTGCGTTCGTGAGACCAATTTCGCTGTCAACCGCAAGCGCGAAGTCCTAACGGTACATCTGGACGAAGGCGTCAGCCTGCCGCATCCGCTCCGGAAATCGACGCGGAGCAAGCAACTGTATCGCAAAATGTACCTGCAGCACCCACCGTATCGATGACTTGGTTCTATGCCCTCTGCGCCCTGGCCATATTGTTGGTTGGTTCGATTCACTTCGCTGATTTCTCAGTCGCAGTCAAGATGATCACAGGGGTCATGGGTGCCGCGCTCTGCGCGGTCGCGTTCTTGACGCTGCGCTATTACAACAACAATCAACGCATTGCTTGGGCGCACCGTGTGCTTCTGCCTGAAATAAGGAGGTGCGTGGATCATGATGAGAATGTCACCGCCTTGGAACTCATCCATGTCGCAGAGAACCTGATCGGTGATGAATCCTCACTCGTGCAAATGAAGGCTGCCTGTTGCCTTACGTTCACCTTCAAGACCAGCCCTGATGGTGTGCAGGTATTCATCAAGCCCTCGCTACTCCTCTGATCGACCTGGACCTGGCCAGCGGAGTGTTCCGCCTGAAATTGGAGAAGCCGGGCTACCGCACCGTCCTGATGGCGGCACGGAATCCAAGTCTAGTCACGGGTATGGTTAGGGTGCCGGGGGGCGAATACGGACTGACCTTTCCCGTGCTGTGGCACGCCGCCGGAAACCATGATAGCGGTCTTGATCCGGCGTCCGGGTCCATCTGAATAATGACCGGCGCTGCTGCCAAGATCGGACTACATCCGCGAAACCACCGACTGGCTGGATACCTATCTTTCGTCTGACGGATAATCCGAGGGGTCGAAATTAATCGATCCGGGATTGGTCCAGTTCCCCAAGGGCAGATGTCTCACGGCCGTCGAGGTCGATGTCTCACGGCGATTACCTACAGCTGCCACAGAAAAGGGCCCATGCAAAGTGAATACTGCATGGAATCCAATTGGAGCTGCCATGAACGAGATCAACGAATTCCTCAAAGAGAAGACCGGAATCCTGCTCGGGTACCTGGATGGGATCGAGCCGGATCCGACTGATGCGCTGGCACCGCTGGATCTGATCGATAGCATCCTGGAGGAATGGAGCCGAAAATTCGGCGACCGCAGGATTCCTCCACCGACGCTGAAGGAGCGCACCTTCTGGTTCACTCTCTACCAGTACGAAGAGGTCGTCGAGATTCCCCCTACCATGCCAGGCACAGCGCCATATGAAGCGCTGCTGATGAAAAATCTGGCAACCGCAAAGGAGTTGCTTCGGGAGAACCGTGATCTTCCTGCCGTCTTCTACGCTACCAGACCCGGGGAGGATGACCTGGACGACATGGACGACGACGATCTCACATATTGAAATCAAGGGACATTGACCACTCAATCCAGGCGCATTGCATCACCGTGTTGTGAAGAAGTGGCGATTGGCCACGACCTGGCAATCAGGTCAGTCTATGGAGCTACAGCACCATCGATCTCCAAGGCGGCACGATCGAAGGTATATACCGCGTTCAATACATCGCCCGCCTGAGTTGCCATGTATCGCGCCTTATTGATGATTAGGGCATCGGGGAAATCTGCAACGCGGTTCCTGCCGGAGATCCTGACCGGTTTAGCTCTCCGATAGTCATTCAATGCTGCCCAGACAACCTGTGGATTCTCGAAAACGACGTGAGGCTCGCCAAACAAACTATCGATGGCTCTGACAATGTCATCCCGACCGGCTTTGTACTTCTTCCCGGCAAGGGTCCAGGCTGTTTCGGCTAGAACGATATCGGTGATCAAAACAGCTTCACTGCTCCGCATCACTGCGTGTGCTTTTCTTGCTTGTGCCTTGTCATCGTTAAGCAAATGGCACAGCAATACATTGGTATCAATGGCGATCACGGGAGCTGCCTTTCCTACGAATCTTCTTGTGCGCCGCCAGTGCGTCCTGAAGCGATTCTTCGTCGCTTAACCGGGCGTCGCCTTTCAGATTCTTGAGTACGCCCGCACTTACGGCCAGTTCCTTCTTGACGACGGTCACCTTCCCATCATACTCAAATATCTCGACCATACTGCCCGGTTCAATCCCGGCCTTTCTGCAGAGTTCCTTGGGAATCGTTACCTGTCGCTTGGCGCTGACTTTATGCATGAGCGGTCTCTTTACTTATCTATATTAGTAAAGATTGTACCAAGGTTTTACGATATCGTAATAGTAAAGACGACCGTATTGTCTTCAGCGCCGATCATCAAAGTGGCAGACCCCAATTACACGTTCATGATTGGCCGATGGCGTCAGGCCAATTATGATATCCTCGGGTTATTGCCGGTTTGTGCCCAAGGGGCGCGGCTGGTGATACTGGATCGGAGAGGAAGAATAATGACCGACATAAAAACGACAAGCGCCCGTACCTTGCGCGGCCAGGTAGCGGTGGTCGGCGTGGGAGAAACTGAATACTACAAACGAGGTGAGGCCCCGGACCCGGAATTCAAGTTGGCGCTCGAGGCGATTGTCACCGCCTGTGAGAATGCCGGTATCTCCCCCACCGAGATCGATGGTTTCACCTCCTACAGCAACGATCGCAGCGATGCTTCACGCCTGGCCGCCGCCCTCGGCATAGATGACCTGCGTCTCGCCAATATGCAGTGGGGCGGTGGTGGTGGCGGTGGGTCTGCTGCCATCGCCAATGCCAGTGCCGCCATCGCCACGGGGGGTGCTGAATGTGTCGTCGTGTTTCGTGCATTGGCACAGGGGCAGTTCGGACGCTTTGGTCAGGGACCACAGCGCAATACGATTTCCGGAGAGAATGCACACACCATACCCTATGGTCTGATGACGCCTGCACAGATGTTTGCCATGAAGGTGCAGCGTTTTATGCATGACCATGGGGTCGAACAGGCAGCCTTACGGGCCATCTCGATGGCTTCATACCACCATGCACAGCACAATCCGAGGGCGGTCATGTACGGCAGGCCGCTTACCGAAGAGATCTATGACGAGTCGCGCTGGATCGTCGAGCCGTTTCATCTATATGACTGCTGCCAGGAGAACGATGGTGCGGCAGCGATGATCCTGGTAAGCGCTGAGAGGGCAAAAGACTTCCCTCACCCTCCCTGTTACCTGTTGTCTGCCGTTTCGGGCTCCCATCACCGGGCTGGCGCCCCCGTTCACAATGCGCCGGATTACGCCACCTCGACCTTTAAGACAGTGGCACCAAGACTGTACAGGATGGGGGGCGTAGAAGCTTCAGATGTCGATGTGTTGCAGAGTTATGAAAACTTCACCGGTGGAGTAATGATGAGTATCGTTGAGCACGGCTTCTGTCATCCTGACGAGGTCAATGAGTTCTTTGTCAATGATCGGTTCCTGTCACCGTCGGGAGATCTGCCCCTTAATACATCCGGTGGCAACCTGGCGGAGTGCTATATGCATGGGCTCGGGCTTAACATCGAAGCGGTCCGTCAGATCTGGGGCGAATCCACCTCGCAGGTAAACGATGCAGAGGTCTCCATGGTCATCTCAGGTCCCATGGTGACACCGGTCAGCGCATGTATCTTTGGCGCGGAATCGACAATTTAGGAACCAGCTATGAACGATTATTACTTGAACCAGGGGCTACCCAAGCCGGTCGCCAGTCCGGATGGGCTGGATGGGCCTTTTTGGGAAGCCGCACAGCAAGGAATACTGAAACTGCAGAAGTGCCGGGGTTGCGGCAAGTTCCAGTGGGGCCCTGAATGGATCTGTCACAGGTGCCACAGTTTTGATTTGGGATTTTCAGAAGTCGACGCCAGCGGCAGAATCTACAGCTATGAACGGGTGTGGCATCCGGTGCACCCGGCATTGAAGGAACAGGGCGCGTATCTAGTCGTGCTGGTGGAATTGCCGCACGCGGATCAGGTCAGGATGGTGGGTAATCTGATTGGAGATGCTGAGCAAGATGTTCTGATCGGGAGTGACGTCAAGGCCGTCTACGAACATCACCCGGATGACGATCCGTCCCATACGCTGATCAACTGGGCATTGACCCAATAGCCGCCGCGAGTGGGCCGCAGCTGTCACTTTCTCTTGCCAGCCGGTCAGTTGCTCTTGCTGCAGTAAAATGTTTAGTTAGTAACACGACGAAAATCGGAGGATACAAAAATGAGTGTTGAAGGAAAAGTAGCGATCGTCACCGGAGCAGGCGGCGGTCTGGGCCGGCAGCATGCCCTCTTGCTTGCAGAGCGTGGTGCCAAGGTAGTCGTCAATGACCTGGGTTGTGGCGTCGATGGCCTCGGACAGAGCGATATGGCCGAGACAGTAGCTGAAGAAATCAGGTCTGCTGGTGGGGTAGCGGTGGCCAACGATGCTTCTGTGGCGGATCAGGACGGCGCCAAGAGCATCGTCGAAACTGCGGTCAATGAGTTCGGCACGGTAGATATCGTCATCAACAATGCCGGTATTCTGCGCGACAAGTCGTTCAAGAAGATGACTCTGGAAGAGTGGGATGCAGTCATCAACGTTCACCTGAATGGTTCGGCGTATGTCACCTGGCACGCCTGGCCGATCATGTACGAGAAGAACTACGGTCGGGTGGTTTTTACGTCCTCCGTGTCCGGCATCCTCGGCAGTTTTGGTCAAGCCAATTACGGCGCAGCCAAGATGGGGATGCTCGGTCTGATGAACAATCTTGCCAGAGAAGGGGCCTCGCACAACATACACACCAACTGTCTGTCGCCCGGCGCCGATACCAGGATGACGGCCAGCGTGCCGGGCAGCACCGTCGATGCTGACAATCCGAAAGAGGGGAGTCGCCCCGGTCAGGTCAGCCCGGCAGTTCTTTATCTTGCCTCCGAGGATGCACCTAACGGTCGCGTGATCCAGGCAGCAGGAGGCCGTTTCGCCTCGGACGCGGTATATGCGAACAGCGGCGTGAATCTGGGTGTGGATCTTACCGCGGACGACTTTGCAGCGAACTCAGAACAGGTCCTGGATATGAGTGACGCGAAAGTCAAAACAGACTTCTGGCGCACTGAGTGACCCCGTGTTCGATTCCCCATCAACGGGTTAGATAGCGTCGTTCCGGTCCTCGTAGTGCATCGGCAGCGTGGCACGCAATGCCGCCGCGCCACACTCGCCGCGTGATTCCGATCCAATCGCCAGGTATGCAGGCTCCAATGCACGCCAGCCCCTTGCAAATGACGCCCTGAGATATTACGGTTGGATTAAATAGAGTCTGCTCATAAAGTTGTTAAGAAGGTTAAGACCCCATCGCCCAGCCAGCCAACCCGGAAGCTGGGTTCTTCCTGCACCAACCTGACAATATAGCAAGGGTGTGTTTCAGACAATTCAGAAACAATATGCCATGCT
>JASMJM010000017.1 GCA_030749725.1 Pseudomonadales bacterium
AAGGGTCGCGTGCTGATCTCGGCTCCGGCGCCGGCCACGCCAATGATGATCGACTCCCCCCAGCCCTTGTGGCAACACTCCAACGCCGACCTCATCACCTCCACATTGCCGATACACTCGAAGGAGTAGTCGACTCCGCCATCGGTCAAGTCGACGACAACATCGGCAATGGGATCAGCGTGATCGCTTGGATTGATCAGGTCGGTTGCGCCAAGCAGGCTGGCCATCTCGAACTTTCCGGGATTGGTGTCGATGCCGATGATGCGACCTGCTTTGGCCAGGACGGCTCCCTGAACAACGCTCAGACCAATGCCGCCCAGTCCGAATACAGCCACCGAAGCGCCTGGCTCCACCTTGGCGGTTTTTAGCACAGCGCCGATGCCGGTAGTAACGCCGCAACCTAACAGGCACACCTTGTTGAGAGGCGCTTCTTTGCTGATCTTTGCCAGGGATACCTCGGAGACTACCGAATACTCCGAGAAGGTAGACGTACCCATATAGTGAAATATCTCTTTGTCATTACATCTGAATCGAGTCGTACCGTCAGGCATGAGTCCCTGCCCCTGTGTCGACCTAACGGATGAACAGAGGTTGGTCTTGCCTGACCTGCAGAATTTGCATTGGCCGCATTCGGCCGTATAAAGTGGAATCACGTGGTCGCCCACCGCAACACTGGTCACATGTGGCCCCACCTCCTCAACAACTGCACCTCCCTCGTGCCCCAGGATTGCAGGGAAAATGCCTTCCGGGTCCTGACCTGATTGTGTGAAAGCATCTGTGTGACAAACGCCTGTCGCGACCACTCTAATAAGTACTTCCCCTTCTTTCGGCTGTGCAACCTCCACCTCCTCCAGGGAGAGTGGTTTGCCCGCTTCCCAAGCAACAGCGGCTCTTGATTTCATCGTTCTGGTCCCTTCGCTATGCCGCCGTTCGGCAACGAATTGAGAGTTAGCTTCAGATAGCCTAGAAGTGGCCTTCTATACCAACGTAGAGAGAGATGGGTTCACCTACAAAATATCGATCGACGCCAAAGCCGAAGTCAGCTCGTTCAGCATATTCTGTATTGGTGATATTCATGAGCCTGGCGTAAAGGCTAAAGCGTGCGCTAAATTCAGTTTTGATGCGCAGGTGGAGTAGATCGTGCCCGTCATATCTATTCTGATTTTCCGGATCTTCGTAGTATTCGCCCAAGTGCACCCATTCAAGTTCGGCACGACTGCCAGGCTGAAATTCCCAAGCCAAGCGAGTTGATCCCAAATAACGCGGAGCGGTATCCACCTCGTTGCCGTTGATGTTGATGCCACTCAGAACACGGTCAAAGTCATACTCGTGGCTGGCGATAGATGCGTTTACGCTTACTTCGAGAGATTCGGACAGGTCGTATTGAAGAGAGAACTCGATTCCTTGGTGCCTGGTCTTGCCGTTGTCGACATTAATCCGGCTGCTGTCTCTGAAGATGAAGTTGTCCTTCTTCATGGAATAGAAGGAGATGTCGTAGTTCAGGCGATCCATGAAACCTCGAAATCCCAGTTCAATGCTGTCCAACTCTTCGGAGTCTATACTGCTGACGCTCTGATCATTTTGCAGGCGATACAATTCCGTTGCCTGAGGGGCTCTAAATCCGTTGGCCAGCAGAACATACAGGTGATGGGAAGAGCTGAATTGATGGGTGAGGCCAATTTTGGGTGACCAGTTACTGAAGCTGTCCGTTCTGTCATCAGGACGATTAAACCGGCATCCACCGAACGCACAGTCTGTACCATCGTCTTTGCTGCGTCCGGTCAGTCCATTATTGTCGTAGTCGTACTTTAGATACTCAAAGCGCAAGCCGGTGACGAGTTCGGTTCTGTCGGTTAGCTGCCAACCTATGTGCACAAAAGGAGCGATAACGGAAGCATCGGCATCATAATCGTAATGCGTGCCGGCTGGGATGGTTGCTGCCACAAACGCACTGGAGTGAATGGTATCGTTAGGCTGAATCTCCTTCAAAAACGCTCTGGTATACTCCAGATCGACCCCTGCGATTAGATCCAGCGGTCGTGAAAGGGATGCATGCCAGGAAGATTGAATTCCGGCACTGGCGTGACCGTTTTCTTCCACCGCCTGGCCCGGTAGAAAGTGCTGCATGAATACCATATCGGTATAGCGCAGATAGGGTGTGATGATGACGTTGGAGTCATTGTCTGCGGCGACTTCAAATCTGGATTGCCATCGCGCTGATCGCACGTCCCGAAATGCCTCCGGATTGGGGTTGTCTCGACGGGTACCGCCGCTCTTGTAGACTTCATGACCCGTCACAAATCCCGCTGTGTCCTGGTTCAGATTGGTCATTGCGAAGGTTGAGATCACCGCGTAACGATCGGCTTCATGTTTGTGCCGCAGAGTCAGCTTCTGCTGATCAAAACCGGAGTCATCCTTGATGCCGGCATCACTGGCAGCATTGAAGTCCAGCCGGTAAGCCGCGGCACCACTGCTCCACTTGAACCGATAATAGTCGTGGGGACCCGCTTCCAGCTGGGCTGATTTATGGGGCCCGTTCTGCAAGGGGCGGCTGATCACGTTGATGAGCCCGTGCATTGCGTTGGAACCATAAAGCGCCGTTCCAGGGCCTTTGATGACCTCGATGCGGCCGGCCTGTTCCGTATTGGCTTCAAAGAGTTCGTTGATGTTGCAGAACCCGGCAGCCCGAAGTGAGACACCATCCTGGGCCATCAGAAATGCACCACAACCACCCGCGCCAGTGAGTACCGGTGAGCGCAGTGCCGTCAGATGTTCCTGGCCATTGCCTCGGCTGATCCAACTTCCGGAGATCCTCGCCAGGGATTCGTTGATATGTGTATGCGAGGCGAGCTCCAGTGTGTCCTGGGCGATCAGGTCTGAATTTCCCGGAATCTCAGCCAGGGCTTTTTCAGCCCGGGTTGCAGTAACCACCAGGGTTTCCAGGTTGTCGGCAGAGAGGGCCGGCATGGACAGCAGCGTGAATAGAATCGGTAAAGTCGGCGCAGTTAACTTCATAGCGAGCACAATTACCCTAATTAGTTGAAGACAGATCGGCTTGTTTCGACTTTAATATAAATGACCGGTAGGAACAATCGCTGATCCGAACACCTCACGTATGCATACGAAGTAGATGGGCAAGCTACACCCCCAACAGAGAGCAGCCCTGGACATGGTTCCGGCTGACCGACCGATACTGCTGCTGATTCGACATTCCCTTCGAGAAGACGCAAACAATCTCATGCCGGGATTTGCCGTACCCCTGACGGCGGAGGGCGTAACCATGGCACGTCAGTGGGGCTCTGAAATCAGGTGGGGAATTCAAGCGGTTCATTCCAGTCAATGGCCTCGCTGCGTGGATACTGCTGAAGCGATGATTGTCGGGGCGGGGGTCCATGGGTCCGTGCAGATCGAAGATAAACTCTGTGAACCGGGCTGTTATGTCACCGAGATGAAACTGGCAGGGCCTACCTTTGCCAAACTGGGCCCAATCGAGTTCATCAGCAGGCTGCTGCAGTCTGAGCATCTATCCGGCACCAACACGACCAGAAAGGGTTCTGCGCACCTGATCAGTTGGTTAAGAAACAGGCAGCCTGAACCCGGCAGGATCAATCTGTTCGTTACCCACGATACCATCCTGGCCGGGTTGGTGTATGAATTGCTCGGCAAGCAACGCTTGTCCCGCGAAGATTGGCCGTGGATGCTCGAGGGCGTTTTTCTATGGTTCGATACAGAGTCCATTCACTGGGTCTGGCGTGGCGAAAGCGGTGAGCGGCATCTGGCAGATTATGAGCGCGCGTGACTACCCGTCAGCAAAAGTGACCGCGTGTCACCAAGTGTTGACAAATCATCATTGATACAGTGAACTTACCCCTGTAATCGTCAATTGAGGGCGAGGTGAGTCTTTCATGACTGATGGCACAGTTTTAGGCAAGAAAGTCGAATACGTCACCACTTACACTCCGTCGTTGTTAGTGACGCTACCCAGAAGTGAACAGCGGCAGTCTTTAGGCATTTCCGAAGGCGAGATACCATTCCGTGGCATGGACTTGTGGAATTGTTACGACTTCACATGGCTTAACGGCAAGGGGAAACCGGAGGTAGCCGTTGCCCAATTCCAGGTTCCCTGCAATTCCGCCAATGTCATTGAAGCCAAATCGCTAAAGCTTTATTTGGTCTCCTTTTGTCAGACGAAATTCGCCCGTCGGGCAGAAGTGAAGGAAACGCTGGAATCGGATCTCACCGTTGCTGTACATGCGCCAGTGAGTGTCAACCTGTCGGCCCCGGATCATGCCCAACACGTTGGCATCGGTGTTCTGACCGGACAGTGCATCGACAACTTGGATGTCGACATAGACGATTACTATTGGAATCCCGATTACCTGGAAATCACCTCCAATGTAACTGTCAAGGCAGCACTTTACACAAACTTGCTGAAAACGGTCTGCCCCATAACGGGCCAGCCGGATTTCGGCAGCATCCTCATTCAATACAACGGACGCGGCATCGGTCAGGAAGGGCTGCTGAAATACATCATCTCCTATAGAGAGCACCCGGAATACAATGAGCAGGTGGTGGAACGTATCTTTATGGACATTTTGAATCGGTGCCAGCCGGATCGACTGACCGTGTATGCAAGGTATGCGCGCCGCGGTGGCATAGACATCAATCCGTTTCGTTCTCTTGATGATAGTTATCCACCGGAAGTCAGGCTCTGGCGACAGTAGTTGTTCGTTGGCGCACTTTAGTCACTTGGACAGTGCTAAATAAGCCTGATATCTGTCCCTGATTTCGCTGATATATCTCACCGGTTCACTGCCGCGGCAATATCCAAAACGCGCGCGCCGTGCATATTCCCGTTTGGACAGGAGCAGTATGGCTTTCTCTACGTTGTCGAACCATACGTTCTGATCCCAACCCATTTGTTTCGCCAGACGCCGGGCGTCGTGGACATGGCCGTACCCGGCATTGTATCCAGCCAGCGAGAACCACAGTCTTTCATCCACCGGCAACGTGCTGGCGAACCGGTCCCTGGTCCATGCAAGGTAACTCACACCTGCGCGGATAGAAGTTTCAGGATCGGTCATTCGTGATTTATCAATGCCCACCTGTACCGCCGTATTCGGTAATAGCTGCAGCAAGCCGAGTGCGCCGGCAAACGACTTGGCGTTCGGATCGAAACGGCTTTCCTGGTACATCTGGGATACGATCAGCCGCCAGTCAAAATGGTGGTCGGGCGCATGACGTTTGACCATTGCATCAAAGGGCGACAGCGCATCGTCACGGCCCACCCTCTGCTGCTCGTGCTGCAGTATTCTCTTTGGATTCTTAAAATACTTGTTGTATACGAGGTTGAATCCGCGGCTTCTGTACTCCCGCTTCAGGAAGCGATTGATCTCATCTAACAGTTCCTGGTCTTCTTCCCTAACAATCCAGCCATGGTGAACCGGATCTCCCAGGACAAGCTCCGAATCCAGGTCCGGTAAGAATGTCTTTTCGATATCCACCAGGTTGCTATCCGCAAGGGTAGCTTCAAACTCGCCGGTGGCGACTCCTTCTATGATCGCGGCGGTGCCAAGATCTGCGGGAGCGGCTGTCAGTTGAAAATTCAGGCCCGCCTGTTTCAATTCAGTTAGACTTTCCCAATAGGAATAGTCTGGATTTGCTACGATCGTATGGCCCTCAAGATCTTGCAGTGAGCGAAGCTGCAAGTGCTTGCCGTTGGTTACAAAGACTTCATGCACTTGGTTGTATGGCTGCGAGAATGCGAACCCTTGATGCAGCCGTTGATCGGTGATGGTCATGGCCGCCGCGACCATGTCGCCGCGACCGGCAGCCAGCCACTCGAGGATATCTTCGCCGGCTGTTGGTACCACAATTTCCAGCCGCAGCTCAAGTTCCTTGCTGAATTGCTTCACGATCTCGTAGTCGAATCCCAACAGTTCGCCGCGCCACAGAAAATAGGTGGCGGGACCGTTGTGAGTTAAGACACGCAGGGTCTTGCGTTGCTTGATCCCGGACAGATCAGCTTTGTAGGTATCTTCCTTCTTCTGACTGAGTTTTACTTCAGTGATAAACAGATTCAGAGATTGCAGCAATTCGATCGAGTCTGGTCTGGCCGCCCAGGCGATGTTCCTTTCATCTGACAGATCAAACGCGATGCGGAAATCATCGCGGTATTGAAGCAATCCCTTTGCCTGATTGCTGTCCATCAAGGTTGCGTCATACTCACCCGAGATCACCAGATCCAGGATCTCATCCGGACCGAGACCGCTGTCAACTTCGGCTGTGACGGTATCTATTCCCGTCAGCGTATCTTTGTAGGAGGATCCTGAAGGGATCACCACGGTCTTGTTAATCAGGTCCGCAAGACCGGTAATCTTGCCACTTGAGGAAGCTGTTAGAATAACTTCACGAATGTGGCTTATCGGCAAGCTGTAAGAGATCCGTTTGCTGCGTGCTGGTGTCTCGGTGAGATTGGTGACAATAATGTCCCCTTGCCCGGCCAGGAGGTGATCGATCAGGTGCTCGAATTTATCAATAAATATCCATTGGGGAGTCAAGCCGAGCTGCGTTACGTATGTTTCCGCCAGGATACGATAGGTGGCAACCGGTAGACCTTGTCTGGGAAGGCCGTCACTGATATCCCATCGAGGAGCCAACAGACGAATGATGCCGCGTTTCTTGAGAGCCTGCAGATCTCCCGTCTCAACAAAGAGGGCTGATGGACCGGAACTTGCTGCTTCTGTCTCGCCGGCGGGTTCGGCGGATGAGCTGGGTGATTCAGATCTGCTGCAACATAGCAGCAGTGGAATCAAGAGTATGGCAAGTAAAGTACGGTGCGAGGCGCTGACATGCATTGAGTAATCAATCCCCCTGTCTGGGCATCAATAGATTACGTATCCACTTGATCAAGTTGTTGTCTCTTAGCAGATATCGATCGATTTCGTCGAGCTCCTTGGCACGTTCAAGTGGATGCTCGAACAGATCCGCACGAGTGACCATCGGTAAGGTGAGATCCAGCTGCTTGACCTCTCTGGCAGGGCTTCCCGCCGCAATGGTATTTGGGGCGACGTCTGCAACCACGACGGATGCAGCGGCGACGATGCTGTTCCTACCGATCGAAACTCCCTTGCAGATGGTTGCGCCAGAGGCAACCCAGACATTGTCTTGCAGGATGATCGGTTTGGTGTTGCCAACAGGTTCGGTGCGGTCGTACAAGTCGTGCCAGTCAGCGTCGGTTAAGTAAGCTCCTGCGGCAATCATGCAGTTGTCACCAATCCGGATCTCGGAAGCTGAATCTATTCTGACTCCCGGACATAGAAGACATTGATTGCCGATATTGATGTGACCTTGATGCTCTTTATGAGTCCAGGTGGACAGGCAAACTCTGCGATCGCGGGCGGTGACGATATGTGCGTTTTCGCCGATGCTGATGTGCGATCCATGAATCCTGATATTCCAGGGCTTCATGAAATGGAAGCCACGGCCCAAAGCTGCTAGCTGTGGTGCCAGAAAATGGCTGCTATAGAAATCCTCGAAGCAACGATAGGCCTGCTTGATGAAGTAGGGGCGATGATCACTGATCAAGAAACAGCTACCTCCAACCGAACTCGGCTTTGGAAATTTTGTCAGAGATGAACGCAATGTGAGCGGCCTTCGCTCCGAGCTTATCAGAGATGAACGCAATGCAAGCGCCATTCATGCGAGCGCCATTCGCTCGATACCAGCAATAAAAAAGATTGCAGTTGCTGACGAATTTAAGCATATTGACCGCGTCCGGTTACTGGATCACTCGGTGCGCTGGCAGCAGGTTTTCCTTCAAGTGTCGGGCGGCAATTCTAACACAACTAAGAATGTCTGTTAGAAAGTACTATTTTCAAGAGATGTAAGAGAAAGAGCATGGGAAATAGACAGATCGAAACCAGCACAAAGTACCTGAGTCGCATTCAGGACCGACTGATCGATGAGTTGATCGGCATCAGTCGCGGCGTTATAGCTGATGGTATCGTGGATGAAAGTGAAGTGATCTTCTTAGGTCAGTGGATCGAGAATCATCGTGAAGTAGCAGATAGGTGGCCTGCGAATGTGCTCTATGCCCGTCTGGTTGAGATGCTGAAAGATGGGGTCTTGGACGCTGATGAACAGCGTGAGTTGCTGGAGACCTTAATGGATATTACCGGTGGCAATTCCGTGTATCAGGAATCCAGCAGATCTACCACCCTGCCTGTAACTCAGCCGCAACCGGAGATCGTGTTTGAAGGATCTGTCTTTTGTTTGACCGGCAGATTTGTGTTTGGATCCAAGATGGAGTGTGAGGAGATCATCGTCGATCTAGGTGGTGTAGTCATTCCTGCACCGACTACCGATACCGACTATCTGCTGATTGGCGAAGTTGGAAGCCCGGATTGGATTCACTCCACGTTCGGTCGGAGTATTGAGAAAGCGATAGAACTCCAGGGTCATGGTCACCCCATCAGCATCCTGTCGGAAGAACACTGGGTTAACCAGTTACCTGAGTGAATTAATCTGGGACGGCAGACGACTGAACTGCGCTAGCTAGAGTCTGCTCATAAAGTTGTTAAGAAGGTTAAGACCCCATCGCCCAGCCAGCCAACCCGGAAGCTGGGTTCTTCCTGCACCAACCTGACAATATAGCAAGGGTGTGTTTCAGACAATTCAGAAACAATATGCCATGCTGAATCGCGAGCAAATAAAAAACCTTCAACAGAATCAGAAGATTCATCACCAGAAAGATACTATTGATCCAAGCGCTGGAAGTATCGGCACGCTTGGCGCGGATGTAGTTGAGCCGATAGCCGTTCTTGCCTTGACCAAACTTGCCTTCAATCGGAATGCGCTGCAGGTACTCCTGTCGTCGCTGTGCCTTCAACTGTTTCAGTTCTGCCTGGTTCGCATCGGTGACTTTCTTTGGTCTGCCCAGCGGCTTGCCTGCAAAACGGATGCGAAGACCCTTGAGATAACCACGATTATCTCGCGTGCCGTAGATCGTATCGGCCAATACCGCTTCCGGATATGCTCCATAGCGCTGTCGATAGGCCTCAACCTGAGATCGCAGGTCACCGCCTTCATGAAACGCATCCCACCGCAAGTGATCCACTCGGGCCAGCCCTTCATCGCTTAGACTGACGCTCAGCTTGGCCCCAAACTCGACTGGCTTGTCCAGCTTACCCCGCACGATTGGACGCACATACGGCTGGCTGATGCTGACAATGCGGTGATCACAACGACGGCTCTTGTTCCGATACATCTCCCACTGCTGTTCATAGACATGCTGGATCACCCAGTAACGGCGTAACAACCAACGCGGCAACGGCAGCCGTGTACCCTCTGGCCAGCAGTCCAGTAATCGTTGCAGATAGCCCAGGTTACGACGCAGGTACTGCAATTGCTGTTTCTTTCCACGACGCAGAACCTTACCGCCGGGTCGTCTTCGTTTCACGATTCCAAGGTACGCCTTACGGGCCTTCTCGCGGTAGGTGCGGGGTTTTTTCTTCCAGCCCGTCTTCGGATAGAGGATGTCAATAATCTGTTCGCTAAACTCCCTGGCCTCATTCAACAGATTCAGGTCAGTTGGATAACGGATTGCCTGGGGGGCAACGGTTGCATCCAGGATCAGCTTGCCCTGGTGTCTCGCTTCATTTTTCTCAGCAGCACCTGATGGCGGATCATCATCGTCTTTGGATTCGGGTTCGACTGTGGCTGGGCGGGATGCAGATCGGCGCTTCTTTTCCGCTTTTACGTTGTCCACAGCATCGATGATTGCCTGCTGAAACACATCAAAGACTGTCTCACCCATTCGCTTGCGGATCTCAACAAACAAGGGAGGCGCAAAAGGTTCTTCCATCTGGTAGCCCGGCAATCCCACAAAGTATTGCAGGTACGGGTTTTCCTGGATCTGCGCGACAGTTTCTCTATCAGAAAGACAAAGCTTGTGCTTGATGATCACCGCACCGATGACTAATCGGGCGTTTTTTGCTGGACGGCCCTGATAGGTAGAGAGTCCTTGATAGTAGCCTTGTGCCAATTCGTCCCAAGGTATGCATGCACTTAGTCGGACCCAGCGGTTACTTTCATCCAGTGCGGTTTGGAAGGGCCAATCGAATTCAGCCAATGAGAGTTGTTTTTCGCTTTGAGATCGGATCATAGGTGCACGGTTTTCCATGGTTGACGGGACTTTTTCGTGCACTATTATACCTGAAATATCATATATTCCATAATAATATCAATGGCTTATAGTTTATGAGCAGACTCTAAATAAGAAACCGGCTGTATTTCCCACCAGTTATTGCACCCTTCAGGACCGTCATCGGAGGACCGCTGCAATGACTTATGCCGATCTAGACTACAACCTGACCGAAGAACAGCGCGCCACCCGTGACATGGTGCGGCAATTCGGGGCCGATGTGGTTCGTCCCGGCGGAATCGAACTGGATCATCTGGGTGATCCTCAGGCGGTGATCGACGAGGGGTCCCGGCTCTGGGATCTGATCCGCCAATACCGGGAGCTCGGGCTTCACAAAACGGGCATCTCAAAGGCATTTGGCGGAACGGCCGAGGACATGGATCCGATGACCAATTTCCTCATCAGCGAGGAGCTTGGATACGCGGATGCGGGATTCGCCATCAGCATGGGGGCGGACGGCATGTTCTATAGCATGTGCCAGGCTTCCAAGGTCCCCGAATTCCAGGAACTCGCCTGTGAATACGCCGAGGATCCCGGCAGCCGTCTGATCAGTTGCTGGGGGATCATCGAACCGGATCACGGCACGGACTGGATGCTGGCCGGGGATGACCCCGAGATTACGCCCAACGTGCAGGCCGAACTTAAGGGGGACCATTAGGTGCCCAACCCACGCTTCCTCGCGCCTTGCCAGGAACAAAATATGCCGACCGAATAATGACCACTTAATTGCGGGACAGTACACTAGCTTCTAGCCACATTTTGGCACTTTGGGTGATTGCGTTCGAGCAGTGGCAATATCTATCAAAATCTCCCATTAGCTGGAACGCGCCAGGAGAGGCGAGCTGGACAAGCGACCCACACTTTTTCTGTCTCAAAGCCCACTAAGAAGATGGCCAGAGGGGGCGTAAGATGGAGACTATCCGTGTACAGACGTAGAAGATGTGTGTCAAGGACCTTCTGTCAAGGATCTTCTAACCGCAAAGGCCGCACCTGTCGATCGCGTACTTCAGACCCGTCAATCAGACGCCATCGGATGGCTCCATGGGAAGCAATGGCACTGACCCGCCCGCGGCATGCTTTTACTCCGAAGTTTCCAGAAGGGGCAGATCTCTCAAGAACTGTCGGGCGGGCACAATTCGTTCTCCGCCTGGATACGATTTGGCCTGTTGCAGTTCCGCCACGATTTGAGTTCGTTTGAGCGGCTGACCACGCAAGAATCGTTGCAGATTTGCGCTCAGATTGGTGTCAGCCCACTTCACTTCGACAAGATGGTGAGGTTCCCCATCTCTGGTTATCACGAAATCGATCTCTCGCTCATCCTTGTCACGAATGAAGTGAATACCGGGTCTCTCGCCCTCCACGTCCTCCAGGCGATGAAGCTCCTTGAGGAACGCACACGCCACCAGATTTTCAAGCTTCGCGCCGTCATCGCCAATCACCATGCCATTGTCGTAGAAGTAATACTTCGGCTGTTTAAGCAGCGCGCGTGCAATGTTCCGATGGTATGGCGGAACAGCGAAGATGACATAAAGACCAGCGAGTAACTGCAGCCAGTGCTGTATCGTGTTCGGACTTTTCTGAAGATCTCTGGCTAACGAGTTGGTTGAGACAGTGCTGCCCACGCGCGAGCGCAGCATTTCGATCAGCGTCTCGATCGACTGGATGTCGCGCACTGCAGTCAGGGTAACAAGATCTTCTTTCAGAATCAGATCGATGTGTGATCGCTTCCAGCGATTGTAGTAGCGCTGCGTTCCATTCAGGAAAGGCTCCGGGAACCCGCCCGTCGTCATCAATCTGGTGAAAACTTCATCCGTATCAAGATCCGTATTGTCGATGGCCTCTTTGAGATCCAGCGGGTGTAATCTGAATTGAAAATGTCTACCAGCAAGCGAGTCGCCGGTTTTTCGGAAGGCAGAAAGTTCTGCGCTACCCGTCACCAGGAGACCGGGAGGAATACCCTCGACATCGTAGATACCCTTGAGCCAGGACTTCCATTCATCCATTTTATGTAGTTCATCAAGGATAATGAGAGACTTATTCCTGTCCCAGCTTTTTTCAGCGATAAGTAACCGGTGTTCCGCAAGGTCATAATTCAGGTACTGATGATCATCGTTGAGCATCAGAGAAAGCGTCGTTTTGCCACATTGCCGCGGACCGGTAAGCAGAATAATCTTCTGCTGGATGTCCTCAAGCAGTGCTTTCTTTAGGTACCTTTCCATGGGCGAGCATTTACGAAAGAGTTCAGACTATTTTTCACTCAACTATAAAAAAGTCAAGACTTTTTGTCAGTTCACTGAAGAATAGTCGATAATCTTGAGCGCAAGGTGCCATCACATTGTGGGCACCAAAGAAACAATCGAACCTAGCCTGGATGTCATCTCTTAGGCAGCTTCATCGCTGCTCAGAATTCCAACATTACGCCAACCTGGGAAACCACGGCCTCTCACGCCGCGGTCGAGGTGGACAGCAGTCGCTACGCGCCTTCGTGATGCATCGGCAGTGTGGCGCGCAGTGGTGCGGCGATGGCCTCGACCAGATCGGTGGGCGACGTGCCCTTTCTGAGTTTTTCCACCAGCACCGGCAACGCCAGCCGAACTTCGTGGGTCGGCCCGGGAAGCGAAACGATCGTGGTCCAACCCAGTGTGGCGACGCCGATGCGAACAGCATCCTTGACGTGACGCCCCTGTCCCTTGGTGTAATGCGCCAGGACGGCCGTGGCCAGGCCGGAATCCAGAAGCCGCATCGCTTCCAGGGTGCGGTCCTTTTCCTCGGCACCCACGCCACCGGTGGTGATGATCAGGCCGAAGCCCTCGCCGGCCAGGCGTGCGATGCGTCCCGCGATGTCGCGTTCGCTGTCACCGACCGTGCCACCGAAGACCACTTCGAAGCCCGTCTCGCCGAGGATCTCGACAGCTGCCTCAAAATTGGTGTCCTTCACGCTGCCGTCCGCCAATTCCGCCCCGGTGGCTACCACCGCCACGCGTCCCGAGGCGTATGCGCGAATACTCTCCTCCATGCGCTTCGCTTCCGTGACGGCCTTGGACGCCTGTGCCCTCGTGGTGCCGATGATGCCGAGAACCCCCTCGGAGTGAATCTCTGCGTCGGCGTCGATCGTGACTCCGGCAACTTCTGCAAGGGCCTCTAGGATCTCATCCTGCTTGCCTGCCACCGCCTCGAATTCCACCCGAGGAACCAGTACGTCCAGGACCACCAGAGCGTCGCGAACATCGGTGACGAAGACCTTGTCGTGGGGGAGGGAAAGGGTACGCGCCACGGTCCGGGCGATTTCCGGCAGGTCCGCTGCATCCAGTTGAACGCCATGCAGCCAGATTTCGGTCTTTCCGAGAAGCTGTACTTCAGGCATATTCCGTTTCTACGGCAGCTTACGCTGTGCCATCCACTTGGGCAGCAGGTGACGTTCCACGTTCTCTACTACGCGCGGCGCACAATCGAGCAGGTGCCGCGCCAGCCCTTCGGTAACGCGGAACGCGCCTGGCGTGTAGTCGAAGACCATCAGCTCTTCGCAGCCGGTCTCCTCCCTGGCCGCCCGTACAGCGTCACGCAGGCCATCGTGCACGGTGGCCAGATTCTCCACGTAGCAGTTGGAGGGCTCGTTGATCAGCCACTTGTAGGCCTGCTGGCTGGCCACGTGCAGTGAAAAGTGTTGCAGACTGGAGTGGTAGGGAACGCCTCCGGCCATATAGTTGATGACGATCGACTTGATGGCGTCGCCTCCGCCCATGAAGAGGCCCGGCTCCGTTTCGCTGCTGCGGTGCGCACTGAGGGCGAGGTTGTCGAGATCGAAGAAGTCCGTATCCGCATAGAGGAGATTACTGAACGTCAGCCCACCGCCATAGGTATAGACAGAGCAACCGTGCCCGTCCAGGACCGGAATACACGCGTCGATTTCACCGAGGAGCCGCATCAGCGTGCCGTAATTACGCAGCATGCCTTCTGAAAGTCGCCGGTCCAGGGCACGCAGATCGTTGTCCCCTTCGACGCCGATGACACCTTCGGACGTGGTGTTGAGCACAACCGTACCGGTGTAGCGCTTCTGGATGAAGTCGCTCTCGAATACCGCGCGCGACACCATCTGTCCGGTACGCGGCCCGTAGCCAAAATGATAGGCAGAGCGAGTTTCGAGTCGCGCGTAGCCCATCCCAAAGGGCTTGTAAAGGCGGTCCACCATGCGGTGCAGATAGGCTTCGCGCAAATCCGTGACATGGGTGTGGACGAAATAGGGTGAACGGAACAGCCCTTTGCTCACGTACATATCGCCGAGACGCGTATCGATCTTGCTTCCCGGTCCGATCTGCGGCACCTCTTTTACGTCGTCGAAACGCTTCTCCAGATTGAATATGGATACCCAGTCCGGGTTGTCGATATGTCCCATAGACTCAGCGATGCGCAGTTTGACCCTGGCTTGCCGCTCCGTGCGCAGGTGAGCCGCGATCTCTTCGAGCATCGCAACGTAGGCCTCGCCCGAATAGGAGAACCCGTGGGGATTGGCGAGCAGGTGAACGGTTTTTCGCTTCTCGATCGCGGACCAGTCCATGCCCTGCACCACTGCCCGTGTCTGCTCACGCAGCTCAGTAAGGTCGGTGGGGCCAAAATCCTCCATCTGCGACCAGATGGGCCGGGGCAGATCCGGTACCAGTTCCCGCACCGGAAGTGCTACCACCCCCGGCAGATCGGCGGCGCGCTCGGTAATGAGCTGATCGGGTCGGTTGCCGTTCCACACGCGTTGGAACGGTGGCGGAGTGAGGTCCCGCAGCAATGGATCCGTTGTCGTCATGGGCATGGTCAGTTCCTCCCGTCCTTACTTGCCTTGGCCATATCCGGGGCTTCACGCTCGGGTCGATAGCCGTCAAAGTACTCCAAGAGGTCCTTCGGGAAGGTCCCGTCGGGTTGCACGTGATCCCACAGTTGGGCCGAACGGCCGTACCACTGCAGGCCGGTCTTCGGATTCGGCGTCATGTCGGTGTGGCCCGCGGCATGCAGCAGTTGCAGCAGGGGTTGCTGGCACAGCTCCAGGCATCCGGTGCGAATGCCGGTCATAAGCGCGACCTTTTCCGGCGCGTCGGCTCCGGCGAGAATCGCCGCCGCCACTTCACCGGCCGTCGTGGTGGTGCAGTAACAGATCTCCCGAGGCGCCGGATACCCGGCCTTCGTACAAAGCTCGTTTACAGCCGCCATGTCCACCGTATCCATGTCGATGCCGACATCGAAAGGTTCTTCCAGTTCATGCATGACGATGGCGTTGTCGGGACAAATCTCCAGGCAGGCTTGCGCGTTGTAGCACGCTTCATCTTTCATGACCGCGATCAGCCTGCCCATGCCCGAATCTCCCGATACTCGCTCGCGCATGGTAATGGCCACCGTCGGACACACCTGTTCGCACAGACGGCATCCGGTGCACTTATCGTCGAGTATCTCGGCTAGCATTCTCACCCGTTTGGGCATTGTTACTTCCTCCCGGCGGTCGACTCGACCGCGGCGCAACGCTCGTCGATCAACCTTTCCACAATTTCCATTCGAAAGTCGACCAGCGGCGCATCCACGATGGCCCGGCCGATACACAGGGCGTCGACGCCGAGCTGTGCCAATTCCTTCACCTCGTCCGGCCCGACCCCACCGCCGAAGGCAAGCCTGACTCGTTGTCGCGCGTTTAACGCCTCAAGGGTCTTGATCACACCATGAAGATCGCTGATGTCCCCGGTGTCCACGAAGAGCGTCGACACCCCGCCCACCACAGCCGCACGGGTGTCCTCTTGCAGCGACTGACGATACTGTCCAATCTGAATGACGGTGCGATATCCGGCCATAGGTTGGACGGCTTCGAGGGTGGCTGCTACTCCTCCGAACATGCGCACATAGTTCTTGTCGAGATAAAGGAACGGCGTTGCTTCGATCCTCGCCTTTGCACCACCCACCTGCACCGCATCGCGAATCATCTCCCTGACGGCACGGGGCATCTTTTTCCAGCCGCCAGCCACGATCTGCAAGCTGGGTCCGGCACGATCCACCAGTTGCCGCGTTGCCGTGGCAATTCCGGAGGGCTTGCCCAGAGCGCCCATCACCGATTCTTCCGCCGTTGCCAACCCGTTGGCCAATCCCGTCAACTCCAGGACCTCGGTGCCGTTCGCCACGATATCGCCATCATCTGCCAACACTCGTGCGGTGCAGCCAGCCCGCTCCGCTTCCGTCACGGCACCGGATATGCCGGCCAAAACGCCGTCCCCGGCGGCCAACACCATGGCCCTGAAGTGCTGTCCGACGAGGGGCTCGAAAATGCGGTCTCTGATGTCCAATGTCATGCTATGCCTCGGGGGGACGCGACTGTGCTGTCCGGCCCCTTTTTGCCATACTATCATACACAGGCTTTTACCCAATGCCAGGTGAAGTAAGCAACCACGACTGACGTCTTTTGAAACGGAACTGAGGGCGTTTGCTATCTTGAATACCAATGGCTTATGGTTGATTGACCCCGCAGGACCACGCGTTTTTTCCTATCCAGGAGGAGCAGTGTCATGTTGAAGATGATGGTCACCGTCGTGCGCCGGGCAGAGGTATCACATCAAGAGCTGGTGAGGGCCTGGGAGGAGATTCATGCGCCGCATATCTTGAAGTTGTGGCAACCGGAACGTTACAAGATCTCCTTGTTCGGGTCGGCAGACAGATTCCCACATCCGGCGCTCGACGGCATGGCGGAACTGTGGTTTCGTGATGAGGAGCACCTACGCTCGGCGCTGGCGCAGGTAAGCGATGATGCTTTTGGTGAATACGCTGATTACTCCAAGGTTCTCTGGTATCCGGTCGACGAGTACCTGAATGTCGACGGTTCCACCAGCCGTGAGACCACCAAGCTGGTCTACTTCCTAAAGCGGAAAGAGGGCGTCGATAGATCGGAGTTTCAGCAGGTGTGGCTCGACGTGCACCGGCCGAATGTCGCTGCAGCCGTAAAGGCATCGCCACGGGCGCAGCGTTACACAGTCAGTCTCGTCACGTCAGCCGAGGAACTTGCTTACGATGGTGTTGCCCAGATCTGGATGGAAGGGAACGAACCAAGCATTGCGGACCTGCACCTGGAACCGGATGCGTTCAGTGATCTGATCGGCGTGCTGCATGGCTGCAGGAGCCATGAGTTAAGCATAGTAGATTGACCGCTTCATTCCCTCGAATCTCGTCCGGTCCCGGACTTAGTTAGGTCACTCTCTTAACGATCACGCTGCCTACCGAATACCCGGCCCCGAAGGAGCAGATAACGCCGATGTCACCCGGCTCGAAGTCCCGGTGATACTTGTGAAATGCGATGATGGAACCAGCCGAACTGGTGTTTGCATATTCATCCAGGATGGTGGGTGATTCATCATCGCTGGCCTGGCGGCCAAGCACTCTTCTACTGATGAGCTGATTCATGCTGAGATTGGCCTGATGCAGCCACATCCTCTTCACGTCGCCTACCGGTATTTGCATCTCCTCAAGGTGACCGACGATCAGTTGGGCCACCAGTGGCACCACTTCCTTAAACACCTTGCGTCCCTGTTGCACGAACAGTTTGTCCGCAGTGCCGATACCCGATTCATCTCCCCGATTGAGAAAGCCGAAATTATTCCTGATGTTATTGGAGTAGGCGGTCTGCAATCTGGTTCCCAGTATCTCGAACTGATGTCCGGAACTTGCCCGGTCCGCTTTCTCCACTACGATGGCGGTACAGACATCACCGAAGATGAAGTGGGCATCCCGATCTCTGAAGTTCAGATGGCCGCTGCAGATCTCCGGGTTGACAACCAGCACAGCACTGGCATTGCCGTTGGCGATGGTATCTGCTGCCAACTGGATGCCAAATGTGGCGGAGGAGCAGGCCACGTTCATATCGAAGGCAAAGCCCGGCATACCCAAGGCATTCTGCAACTCTACAGCGATAGCGGGATAGGGACGCTGCAGATTCGAACAGGCAACGATGACAGCATCGATCTCTTGTGAATTCCTGTTGGCGACTTCAAGCGCTTTGCGTGCCGCAACCACACCTATCTCACACTGAAGAGAGGCTTCGTCATCGCGCCGTTCAGGCAGGCTGGGACACATCCTGTCCGGATCCAGGATGCCTGCTTTTTCCATGACATAGCGACTCTTGATGCCAGAGGCCTTTTCGATGAATTCACAGGAAGATTCCTGCAGGGGCTCCGACCTCCCTGCTTCAATGTCTTGCCCGTGATCTTCATTGTAAGCTCGAACATAGCGGTTGAAGGATTCCACCAGCTCTTCATTGCTGATGCTCTCCTCGGGGGTAAAGAGACCCGTTCCGCTGATGACGACACTGCCCATTGCAATCTCCCTGCTATATATAGTCTCGGTCATGCTAATTCAGATCTGGTCGATTGTGCAATAAGCCGGCCTGAGTGAAGGCGTTCGCGTGATGTCTGTCATGGAGGCGCGTAGCGAGTGGGTGTAGAGTAAGTCCTGTATACCGGCAGCTTCTTGCAGCAGGTATGCGGCTTGCCGGGTCAGGTATGTACCGGCCACGCAGGCATTCCGGCTTGCCGATGCTGGGTGAACACATTGCATGCAAAAGAAGGAGACTGACCGTGCAAAATCTCGAAAACATTCTGGTAGTGGTAACTCGCGAAGTTGATTGCACCCTGGTGCTGGAAAAGGCTCAGATCCTGGCCGCCGCTGCCAACGCCAATACCTTCGTGGTGAGAGTTATTTACGATGACGTGGTTGATTCAGGCATACCCAGAGCTGAGGATGCACAGCGCCTGAAAACCTTCATCATGGAGGCCGAGGAAACCTATCTCGAAGATCTCGTCAAGAACTGTAACGCAAAATTCCAGAATATCGAGCTGGCCACAGTCTGGAACAAGCGACAGTGGGAAGGCGTTAAAGATGTCGCTGAAGATATAGGGGCTGATCTCATCATCAAGGTAGCCAATCTTGAGGCCCGTAGTCAGGAAGTCATCCATACGCCTGATGATTGGAATCTGCTCAGAAATGCCAAGTGCCCGGTAATGCTTGTGAAACCGCAAGCCTGGGAATCAGTTCCAGCGATTGTGGCAGCCGTGGATATACTCGACGAGGCCCATCAAGAAATGAATACCGCAATTCTTGAGGAAGCTGACAGTCTTGCCAAGGCGCTGGGTGGAATTCTGCACATCGTCAATGCCTACCCTCTGTTTGAGCCCTGGGTCGGTGAATTGGGGGCTGGATATAACTATGAGAAGATCAAGGACGATATCGAGTCGGAACTGCAAGAGAGTATTCTGGGTATCGCCAAGGCCGGTGGCATTGACTTCAGCATGCTGCAAATCAGGGAGGGTAAGCCCAGTATGGTCATTCGCGATGTGGTTGACGAGTGTAGCGCAGATCTGGTGGTCATGGGGACAGTGGGCAGAAGCGGTGTAGCAGGGTTGGTTATCGGCAATACTTCAGAGGCGGTGCTTCACGTCGTTAATACGGATGTGGTGACGCTGCGTACCAAATAGGCGCTCCAATACAGGTGTCTCGCAGCAGTAATTCCATTTCATCCTGCACGGCAACTGCTTCATCAAATGTCATAAGAGATTTCTTGACGACACGGTTGAGTCAGAATGCAAAGACACCGTTCTTGAATGCCAGCTCGTGGAACCGTTCTCCCATGCGTATATAGCCGGCAGCGTTGGGGTGCAGATTGTCGGGTAGGTCGGCGGCATCACCCTCACCGAAGAGCTCAAGCCCGGACAGGTAGTGAAGATTGACATCACCAGCCGCCTGGCGGACCTCTACGGCTGACTTGAATATCTCACGTACCTGCACCAGCGTCAGGCTGCCACCGCGAACCTCGTCCCGGTCGGGAACGGAGACAAATACGCCGTCTTTGTTTACCTGCGGCCCAGGGTGATTCTCCGTGCTGGGACAGTAAATGGGAGACACCAACAAGACAGGTGTGTCGGGTTTACCTTCTCGCAAGGTATCCAGGAATCCGTGCAGCGCCGGCAGGAAAGTTCGCGCCTTCAATGTGTCGCCGCCGATCACATTGATGCCCATCTTCAGACTGATCAGATCCACCGGCAGGTCGCGTATGGTCCTTGCTACATACTGATCCAGATGACAGGATCCGCCGAGACCAAGGTTGCAGAGCTCAACACCAGCAAGCCGTGCGGCTACCACAGGCCAGGTAAAACAAGGGCTCCTGGCTTCCATGCAATGACTGATGGAACTGCCGTAATGCACCCAGCGCGGAACGTCGCGTATTGTCTGGCTTACCGCTGCCTCGTCCGCTACCTGCAGGTCTCGCATCTCCACCAATGCGTTGGCCGGCAACCAGATCGCTACTTGCTTGCCTGCGTTGCCGAGATCATCGAAGCGAATAACATCTGCGTCGCCGCGAACCACTTGCATGCCACCTCCGGGGTCCACTTGCAGTAGGTTGCCTTTGTCCGACAACCTAGTGGTGACAAATTCACCGTCAACGGTAAGGTCGAATGCACAAGGTGGTGGTGCCTGCTGTGTTGCTTGCGTGCGACTTGTCAGGACTGTTAGCGACAACGATGGTGAGTTGGTGTCAAATTCAACACGTACGCCGGAACCCAGCCTGACCATGTAATTGGTGAGAGGATCCAGTTGTGGTCGAGTCCAATCGGGTAATCTCCTGGCCGCGATTCCCGCGTCGCGCCTATCGAAACCCAAAGCCCCCGTCAGGCGTACAACACCACTTTCCAATCCAATCGACTTCAATACAAGGAACTCCCCGCGCTCTAGAAATACGTCGTTCTGGATCTGACAGGACTACGCGGAACCACATATGGCGTGCTTCGACCTACCAGCGTTTCAATCAGCAGAAGCTCCTGATCATCGTGATTCTTGAAGGGCGCCGGTTGAATGCGTGTCGTCAGTGATGTGTCTGCAAGAATGTAACGTGGCGCATCGTGATGTTCTGAAACGATCGATTCGTTGATACCGGGATTGTCAGCCGTGGCGAGATCGGCGCTGCCGTAACAGGTACATACGTATGATCTATCCGGTTCACTCTCCACATAGATGCCGGTGCCTCTGATGCCGATAACTGCGGATGGCGTTTTGATCTGAATCGTCCTGGAAGCCAGCACTGAAAGCATCTTGCCCTTATTCAACTGAAATGCACCAGCCGTTACCGTAGGTGTTGGGATGTCCATGTGACTGTTACTGCGCAGGATAAATGCATCCTTATCGACCACAAAGATAACGTAGCTTTTGTCAAACGTCTCTACCACATCACCTGCCTTGATCAACGTAGCCAAGGTGACAGGCTGCGTGTTAACCCTCACGTCACCCTTGAACTGATAGATGGACTTGCCCGCCGCAAGCTCTTGCGGTTTGGGTAATGATCGGGTGACACCACCGGTACCACAACCCTGAACTGTCGCGAGAATTCCGGCCGATAGAAGGTAGCGCAAAAACTGCCTGCGCGATTCATCCTTTTCGGATATGCTAGTCATTCTTGGCCCTGATTGTTACAAACTTGAATAAGTTTCGATGAATAAGAAACTATTCTGCACCCTGTGTTTGTTAGCAGCATTAGCGCATTATCCATTCAAAACCGCATGGGCGGAAGCCTATGGCTCAGGTTGGTATGGTGAAACTCAACTTTCCGTAGGCCACGAAGATAACATCAGCCGATCCTATAAACAGGAAGACCTGGTTTCTGACAATATTTCGTCATTCAGTATCGGGGCCGGCCACTCTCGGAAAATAGGTTACGGCAGTCAATTGATTCTGTCAGGCTATCTGTCAGTCAATTATCACGATGAATATAGAGATTTGGACAGCCTAGCCACATCTCTCCAACTCCAGTTCATCCGTCAGCCAAATATAGGCTTCAGCGCAATGTGGTATGACATATCGCTAAGCGCAACGAGGATGGACTACAGGAACAGTGATCCCAGAGAGGGATATCTATTCGAAGGGGACCTCAGTTTGAACAAGCGATTGTCAAGCCGTACCACCGGTCACGTTGGCTATCGCTACGCCGACCTTGTCTTTCTGGATAAATCAAACAAGGAAGAAGCCGAAGCTGCGGCCTTTGACACCGCAACTAACGAACTGTATCTGGGAGCTGATTACGAGTTGGCCTCGCGTATATTCCTGTATGCACAGTATGGCTATCGACTTGGCGGATTCACCTCCAGTGTTTCCGGCATTCCGGACGGGAGCATCGTATATGAGGCAGAATCCGCAGACCCGGCATTTGAAAGCTGTATCAACGCCAGATGTTCACACCGCTATGCGTACCGTTCGGATGGCGATATCCAGAGCGTGGATCTCGGCATTGCTTTTCCCCTTTGGGGGGTGAACTTCGATCTGTCCGGTCGATACTATGACGCAGAGGGTAGTGGCGACACCACCTATCGTGACTGGTTTGTACAATTGGGCGCGATTTGGAATTTCTAGCGCCAGGCTGAGAGCAGCTATGCTAAGAAGAATATCCACCTGTGCGGGATTGTTACTCGCCCTTGTGTGGCTCGTGCAAGCGCAAGCCTCTCATCACGGGTGGGTAATCTCGGAAGTCTTCAGCAATGCTGATGGCACTATCCAGTTCATCGAATTGAGCTCGGCCGTTCCGGGACATGGATTGGTCAGTGGCTTCGTTCTCTTCAGCGACGATGATGTAACAGGACTCTCTAAGGAATTCCCTTTTCCCAATGATATTTCGTCAGAAACGGAAAACAAATTCCTGCTGTTGGCGACAAGTGGTTTTCAAGACGTATTCGGCATTGCACCGGACTTCGTCATCCCTGCCGGGTTCCTGGCCACGGGTGCAGGCACGGTGCAGTTTAACGACTTTGTCATGTGGTCAAGTTTGCCTACGGATGGTTACAATTCTCTGTCTGCGAATGGCAGCGTTGCGCCCGCTACCCCCAAGAACTTCGCAGGCGCCGAGGGTCTGATAACTGATACGACGCCACCAGTACTGGCAGGTTTGCCAACGAGTGTGCTGGTGGTTGTATCCAATGACGCCGTTGCCGGTTCTTCGCAGGAGATTTCGGACTACCTAGCGCCGATATCCTGCTCGGACGACAGGGATCCATCGCCCAGTCTCACTATTGAGCTACCAGCCGAATTTGCAGCGGGGCAAACCACCACAGTTCCCATCAGCTGCACCGATGATGACGGCAATACCCAGTCGGCCTAGGCTCAGATCACGGTAGAGACCTTCCTAGATACCGATAGCGATGGTATTGGGGACGATTCAGACGAAGACGATGATAACGATGGTGTTTCTGATGTCAACGATGCATTCCCAACAGATCCTTCAGAGAATACGGACACAGATTCAGATGGTATTGGAGATAATGCTGATAATGATGATGAT
>JASMJM010000018.1 GCA_030749725.1 Pseudomonadales bacterium
GAAATCAAAAACAAAATCCAAACACCAACCACAACAGAAATGACCTTAACTGCAACGATCTAAGCCATCAAGGGTATGGCATCAGCGCAGAAATCAGCTACCGAATAGGGGTCCTGCGGCTCTCTGATATCCACCAGGTGCTGGGGCACTCGTTGCCGTATGGCTGCGTCGGGTTTAGCGGTGCCGATATCCATACCCCGATAAACCTGCGTGGAATCGACGCTGATGATCTCGAAGGGATACTGCTCGGCTAGCTGCAGAGCGATATCCGTCTTGCCTGACGCAGTCGGTCCCATCAGGAAGACGGCACCAGGTAGCTTCTGTCTATTCACCGCGGTTAACCAAGATCTTGTACCAGTAGGTGAGTTGGAACGGCCACTTAATGAAGCCTGGTCGGGGACGCCTAGCCGGGACGCCCAGTCGGGGACGCCCAGTCAGTGACCCAGGCCAGTCCCGGACGAGCTCCTACTGCCCCCTCAAGAATAGGGTGTCCAACTCTGCCAGACTCTGCAACGTCCAGGTGGGTCTGCCGTGATTGCACTGGCCACTTCTCTCCGTGGTTTCGACAGCTCTCAGCAGGCCATTCATCTCAGCAATGGTCAAGGCCCGGTTAGCCCGCACCGAACCATGGCAAGCCATGGTCGAGAGGATTTCATCCCGGTGCTGCTCTACCCGCTCGCTGCTGCCATATTCGGCAACATCAGCCAGGACATCCCGGACAAGCTGTTCAATGTCGACGTCTTTGAGAATCGCCGGTATCTTTCGAATCGCGATGGACTCTGTGCTGATTCTCTGTAACTCAAATCCCAGCGAAGTGAAGGAATCGATCTGTTGCGCTGCACAGTCCGCATCCTTCTCGCTCACCCGCATGGTGATGGGAACCAACATCGGCTGGCTTGTGATGCCGTCCGCATCACAGGCTGACTTCATCCTTTCATAGGTAATCCGTTCATGGGCCGCATGCATGTCCACAATCACCAGACCCTGTTCGTTTTCAGCAAGGATGAAGGTGCCATGTAGCTGAGCGATTGCATATCCCAAAGGGGGAGTCTCGTCGCCATCACCGGCGGAAGCCTCTGCAGTTGTGTACTCGCCTGAGGGATGCAACGCGCCGTAGCTCTTTATCTGCTCCTCGATTTGGTGGCGCTCTGACTGCGTGGCAAAAGGCATGGCCGACTGTTGTGCAGTAGGCGTTGAGTTGCCACCGACAGAGTAGTGCTCATCCACCGAGATCGAAGCAATGCTGCCGGCAGGAGTGACGCCAGCCAAGGCCTGATGGATGGCACTATGGATAAAGTCATGTACCGTGCGCTGATCTCTGAATCTTACTTCCTGCTTGGTCGGGTGTACGTTGACATCCACCTGTTGGGGGTTCATATCGAGGAACAGGGCAAAGACGGGTTGGCGACCGTGGTAGATCACGTCATGGTACGCTTGTCTGATCGCATGGGAGATGAGCTTGTCCCGTATGATTCTGCCATTGACAAAAAAATACTGATAATCAGTCTGACTCCTTGTGAAAGACGGCATGCCGATCCAGCCACACAGACCGAGGCCGTTCCTGTCATCCTCAACGTAGATGGAGTTCTCGATGAAGGTCGCTCCAAAAACCGCGGCGACCCGTCGCTGCTGATCCTGTTTGCTCTTTGCAGCCGGATAGTTACGAACCAATTTGCCGTTATGGGTAAGGTTGAAACTCACGTTGAAAAAGCTCAAAGAGAATTTCTTTACCACATCTTCGATACGCTGGTATTCAGTCCTTTGCGTGCGTAGGAACTTTCTCCGCCCGGGGGTATTAAAAAATAGATCGCGAACGGTAACGGTAGTGCCCATGGGCTGGGGTATTGGCGTCGCTGCAGATTTGATGGCAGCACCCTCAGCTTCGATTTTCCAGCCAACCTGCTCCTTAGCATTATCGTTAGAGCTCAAAGTCAACCGCGCTACCGAGGCCATGCTGGCCAGTGCCTCACCTCGAAAACCGAGGGTTGCGATGCTGTCCAGATCCTCGATACTGGCAATCTTACTGGTCGCATGCCGGTGCAATGTGAGGTGCAAATCCGCCTCTGAAATACCGAGACCGTTGTCCCGCACCTTAATAAGCTTGATTCCGCCGTTTTCCACGTCTATGTCGATTCGATCACTGGCTGCGTCGAGACTGTTTTCCAGCAATTCTTTTACCACTGCTGCAGGACGCTCGATCACTTCACCGGCGGCAATCTGATTGGAAAGACGTTCACTAAGCTGTTTTATTCTGGCCATGTGTGTCGGACCCAGGTTCCATCAGGAACACTTGTTAACTTGTCGGTATCTGCAGTACCTGTCCAATGCGGATGACATCATTTCTAAGCTGATTAATCTTACGTAATCTGTCCGCGCTGACTCTGTACTTCTGGGCGATGGCGGAAAGCGTATCACCGCGGACGATGGTGTACTTGACCACATTTGGCTGTCCGTGATTTTTCCAGGCCAGGAATGATCCGGGCGGTGAATTCTTCTCCATATATCTGGTAACGCCTTGGTAGATCGCCCTGGCCAGTTTTTTCTGGTGCGCCTTCGTCTTCAGCGCAGCGGCGTCTTTGGGGTTTGAAACGTAACCCGTCTCGATCAGTATCGAGGGTACATCCGGCGATTTGAGAACAGCAAATGCCGCCTGTTCTACTTCTTTCTTATGTAGCTTGGTAACCGTGCGGATTGATTTGAGGACTTCGCCTCCCACCTCCAGGGCCGCATTCAGGCTGTTAGTCATGGACATATCAAGCAACACGCCCGCTAACAGGTCATCCTTGTCGTCCAAACTGACGCTATCGACGCCACCGATTAGGTCAGCCCGATTTTCTCGCTCCGCCAAATATTGAGCCTGTTCGCTGGTTGCGCCCTTCTGGGAGATCGCATAGACGGAAGCGCCTCTCGCCTCTGCTGTCATGAAGGCATCAGCGTGAATCGAAATAAACAGATCTGCTTTGCTGCGTCGCGCGATTCTGGTCCGCTTTCTGAGGCCCACGTAATAGTCGTTGCTGCGAATCATCAGGGTCTTGTAGCCCGGCTCCTTTTCCAAAAGCATTTCCAGATGCCGTGCGATTGCCAGCACGATGTCTTTCTCGAATATTCTGCCTTTGCCGACCGCTCCCGGGTCGTCACCTCCATGGCCTGCATCGATCGCAATAATCACGTCTTTCATCTGACGCGAAATCCGATCGGCTTGCCGAACTGTCGTTACCAACCTGTCCGGGGCGTAAAGGTCGATCACCAATCGATCACCATATTGCAGTATCGGCTTGAGCACGAAACTTCTCGGCTTGATCCTGGCGGTCAGATCCAATACCACGCGCAGATCCTGACGGTTCCTGACGGCGCTTCGCAGGTCTGTGACTGGCGTATCGCTGAGCTTAAGTTCACCCAGAGATGCGACCAGACGCGCGTTGCGGATGTCGATGACAAGTCGCAACGGATTATCGAGAAGGAAAACGCTGTGTTCTACGAAGCCACCCAGGTCAAAGACAAGCCGGGTTCTTTCGGGGGACTGGCGGATTCGAACACTATTGATAGAGACTTGTTGACCAGTCTCGGCAGCATCCACTGCGGTAGCAAACGGTAGATAGATGAGAACTGATATCAGCGCTAGAAGACGGAATTGTTTGCTACCCGGTCTGTAGATCATGTATTCAGTTTGCTGCCACCCAATTTCCTGGACATTTCTTCTCCCAGAGAAGAATCACTGCGCCACGTCAGTAGACGTCCCTTGTCCGCCACCTCCAATCGTATCCACAAGTCATCTGTTGGTAGATATCCCACTCCCTTTTCCGGCCATTCTACTAAACACAAGCCGTCAATAGAAAAATAATCGTCAATTCCTACATATTCCAACTCTTCTGGATCACTCAATCGGTAAAGGTCAATGTGATACACACGCAAGTCTCCCATCTCATAGGGCTCCACCAGGGTAAAAGTCGGACTCTTTACCGCTCCTCTATGCCCCAATCCGCGTAAGATACCCCGGCAAAGGGTCGTTTTGCCCGCGCCCAGATCGCCTTCAATATAGATGACCCCCTTTTCATGAATAGCTCTAGCCAGGTGGTGGCCACAAGCCAGGGTAGCGGCTTCATCAGGTAAGTGAATACTAGCCACCGCAACTGTCACTCCCGCTACGCGTTGCTCGATCAGCTATCAACATATGACGCCCCGGTCGCTCTCCTCAGTGTTATGAGGGGACATCTCGTGGGAGTTGACCAGCCATTGCAGCCGGGCCATGAGATCCGTGGCCATGATTCCTCTTTCGCCATTCTCATTCGCAATCAGATCAGCCGCTCGTGAATGCAGGCAGACTCCCAGTTTTGCAGCCTGGGAGAGCGACAACCCCTGGGCGAGTAACCCACCGAAGACCCCGCTCAGCACGTCACCCATGCCGCCAACAGCCATACCCGGGGTGCCATAGGGACACAAACTGGTTTCAGCACCCTCCCGCAACAGCGTTCCCGCTCCCTTCAGCAGCATTATGCCACCGTATTTCGCCTGCAGGGTCTCGACGGCTTGGTATCGATCACGCTGAATTTCCTCTGTTTGACAGCCGAGTAGTCGGGCGGCCTCTCCTGGGTGAGGCGTCATGAGCCAGTTTTCCCGTTGCTCGGGTTCCCGTTTGGCGATCAGGTTCAGGGCGTCGGCATCCACAACCAGAGGCAATCCGGCGTTCAGGACCAGTTGCAGCATCTGCTCAGACCAGGCTGATCGTCCCAGACCGGGCCCCACTACGACGCAATTGAATCGATCCATCAGAGGTTCCAGTTGCTGTCTGGAATTGACGCCATGCACCATGATTTCAGGCAGTCTGGCTATCAGGGGTGCTACGTGTTGCGGTCGCGTCACCACGCTGACCAAACCAGCACCGGTCCGCGCTGCAGCTTCTGACGCCATGGATACAGCGCCCGCCATACCATGGTCTCCGCCAATCACCAGCAGGTGCCCATGCTGTCCCTTGTGTGCATTTCGATTTCTGCGCTGTAGCTGAGCCAATTGTCCTGCCAATTGCAGCCGGTAGGCTGAAGGCTCCACCTGGCCATACACCTCGGCAGGAACCTCCAGGTCATTGAATAGCAGCAATCCTGTCATTTCAGCGCCAAAGTGAGTCAGTAATCCCTGCTTGAGACCAATGAAGGTGACGGTTGAATCGGCCCGTACACACCCTCCCAGAACAGTGCCTGTGTCAGCATTCAGCCCGGAAGGTATGTCAACCGCCAGTACACCTTTTCCAGAGCCATTGATACAGTTGATAGCAGCCTGATAATGTTCACGTATGGGGCCTGTCAAGCCGGTACCCAGGAGGGCATCTACCACCACCTCTCCCTTAATCTCAGTCTCTTCCGTGAAGCTTTCCAACGACAAGTCGAACTGAACGGCCCATTGATAGGCACGAAGGGCATCCCCTGTGAGTTTGTCCGGTGAGCTCAGCCAGATTACCTGGGTTGCCAGGCCCCTCTGCGCAGCGAGGCCTGCAATCACATAGCCATCGCCGGCATTGTTCCCGCCGCCACAGAATAGGGTCAACTGTTGTATATCCGGCCAGCGTTCCAGCAAACGATCGAAGCAGACTCGACCTGCCCTTCTCATCAGGGTGATTCCCGGGATGCCACAATCCTCGATGGCTAGTCGATCCAGTTCACGGACCGCGGCGGCTGTATAGAGCGGTGCCGGCAGGTTTTCTCGCTCGTTCATATGGCGGCTGGTCAGTCCTCAAGATTTGGGTCTAGATTATAGGATACCGAGTGGCGATAGTACGATTGCAAATGACCTGATCTGGTCCAACATCAAACTAGGAAACCGAGTGGCGATAGTAGGATTGCTAATGACCTGATCTGGTCCAACATCAAGCATGGCCCATCGATCCGTTTTAGGCTAAATTCTCCAATCCGAAAGGAGTTTCCAATGCAAGCACCCACACCAGCAGATTCCATCAACTGTGAAGCGCTTGCTGCTGATATCAAACAGTGGGGAAGCGAACTCGGCTTTCAGCACACCGGCATCAGCCGGATACACCTTGGTGACCACCCAGGTTACCTGAAAGATTGGCTGGCTAAGGGTTATCAGGGAGAGATGAATTACCTGGCCCGCAATCGCACCAAACGAAGCGACCCGGCTGAACTGATTCCCGGAACTGTCAGCATAATCACTGTCCGGATGAATTACCTGCCCAGCGACACAAAGCGATTGGCAACGCTCGCCAACCCTCGCAAAGCTTACATTTCCAGATACGCCCTGGGTCGGGATTACCACAAGCTGATGCGAAAGAGATTGGTCAAGCTGGTGCAAAGGATTGAGACAGTACTCGATCAGCCGGATTTCTCGTTCCGGGTCTTCTCCGACAGCGCCCCGGTGCTTGAGAAGGCATTGGCCCAGTCATCCGGTTCCGGATGGATCGGTAAGAACACACTGCTGATCGATCGGGAGGCGGGTTCCTGGTTCTTTCTCGGTGAAATCTACACCGATCTGAAGCTGCCTGCAGATTCAATCAAGGCTGAGAATCACTGCGGATCTTGCCGAGCCTGCCTGGACCGATGCCCCACAGGCGCATTGATCGGACCGTATCAACTGGATGCGCGGCGGTGCATTTCCTACCTGACCATCGAACTGAAGAGCTCAATCCCGTTGCCGCTGAGACCGCTCATGGGCAATCGGATTTTTGGCTGCGATGATTGCCAGTTGACTTGCCCCTGGAATCGATTCGAGCAGAGAACGGCTGAGGGGGATTTCGAGCCCCGCCATCAACTGGACTCGAAAGACCTATGCGAACTGTTTGCCTGGACCGAGGAGCAGTACCAGACTAATACCACCGGGTCTGCAATTCGTCGCGTGGGTTATGAAGGTTGGCTACGCAATATAGCTGTGGCCCTGGGAAATGCGCCTGCTGATCCAGCCATCGTAATGAGTCTGGCGGGCCGACTGCAGTTTCCTTCCGAAATGGTGGTGGAGCACGTCACCTGGGCGCTGGCCAGGCAGGAAAGCAAGCTGAGCAGTGGCTCTTAAATGGGTGGTTTTGGATGGAACGGATTCCTGAACGGATTCCTGAACGGATTCCCGAACGGATTCCCGAACGGATTCCCGAACGGATTCTCGACGAGGCGGCAGAGAGATCAACGTTGAGCGGTATTGAAGAAATGGTCCCGGTAGTAGCGTAACTCGTCGATGGAGTCCTTTACGTCATCCAGCGCCTTGTGGTGGCTTTGTTTCTCGACACCTGCAAAAAGATCAGGCCGCCATCTGCGAATCAATTCCTTTACGGTGCTTACATCCAGATTTCTGTAGTGCACGAAACCATCCAGCTTAGGCATGAAGCGAACCATAAATCGTCTGTCCTGGCCGATGCTATTGCCACAAAGGGGCGACTTGCCTTCATCCACATGCAGACGCAAGAAATCCAATGTCTGCCGTTCCGCTTCGGATTCGGTGATCTTGCTTTCTTTTACCCGCCTCACCAGCCCGTTGGCGTTGTGGTGTTTGGTATTCCACTCATCCATGCCGGCAAGCAACGCGTCATCCTGATGAACCGCTATTACCGGACCCTCGGCGATGATATTGAGCTCGGAATCCGTGACCACGGTGGCGATCTCCAGAATACGATCCGCCTGCGGATCCAGACCGGTCATCTCCATGTCTAGCCAGACAAGATTTTCAGAACGAGCCACTAAACCCACCACAGCCGATTAAAACCTCATGCCTCATAGTATATCTATTCCCCTCGGATATTACAGCCAGCCCACTGACGGAGTGTCCATCCTGACACCCAAGAGGTGATCAAGTACAATTCAAATCATTCATCCGTAATCGAGTTTGATCGTGTTTCCCATCATCGTCGAACCTGAACAGCTGCAGAGCGAACTGTCAAACAGTCGCCTTCTGATTGTAGATCTGTGCCGGGAATCGGCCTACGCAAAGCTGCACCTGCCAGGCGCCATTCACGTCAGTCCATTGGAACTCATATGCGGCATAAAACCAGCAACCGGCAAGCTTCCTGACATCAAGCAACTGTCCGATCTCTTCTCACGCATCGGCTTGCGGGCAGACCATCACCTGGTTGCATACGACGATGAAGGGGGTGGATGGGCGGGTCGCTTTCTCTGGACTCTGGACGTGATCGACCATCCAGCACACTCCTATTTGAACGGGGGGTTGACTGCCTGGATTGCAGAAAACAGGCCCGTAGAGAGCCGTCCTAATCAGCCCGATTCCGCACCTGTGACAGTCTCGATCAACCGGCAGCCGATGGTCGATAAAGAATATCTGCTGGCTCATCTTGATGATCCCAATGTGGTGATCTGGGATGCACGTTCCGCATCCGAGTATAACGGCAGTAACATGCAGGCAGCGAGAGGCGGGCACATTCCCGGTGCGATCAATTTGGATTGGCTGGATACCATGGACCGGGACCGCGACCTGCGCATCCGATCGGATATGGAAGATATCCTTAGCAACCTTGGCATCAGCAGGGATAAAGAAGTGATCACCCATTGTCAGACTCACCATCGATCCAGTCTGACCTACCTGATCGGCAAGTCGCTAGGTTACAGCATCAAGGCCTATGATGGTTCGTGGTCGGAGTGGGGCAATGATCCTCACACGCCAATTGAAGCATAGTCCCCGACCCGTGATGCGATTCCGGAGCGGCAAGAACGGATGAGGACTATTCATCTCATTTTGCAGAAGCTGATTCCCCACCACCTGCTATCCAGATCGACCAGTGCCGTGGCGAACTGCAACTGGCCCTGGATGAAGAACCTGCTGATCAAGCTGTTCATCAGATACTTCAAGGTGGATATGTCAGAGGCAGTTGATGCTGATCCGACTGCCTACGCGTGTTTCAATGACTTTTTCACCAGGTCGCTCCGGCCGGGGGTGCGATCCATCTGTGCAGATCCCGACGCGGTCATCTCTCCCGCGGACGGAACGATCAGCCAGATCGGCAGCGTCGATGAAGGGCGTATTCTGCAGGCAAAGAGCCACCTCTATTCTCTGCACACCCTTCTCGGTGAATCCGATGCGAGAAGTGCCCGCTTTCGCGATGGAAAGTTCGTCACGATTTACCTGTCGCCCCGCGACTACCATAGGATTCATGCGCCACAAACCGGCACGCTGGTAGACTCGGTCTATCTGCCTGGAAGCCTCTTTTCCGTCAATCCACACACGGTTAATAACCTGCCGGATCTGTTCCTGCGCAATGAGCGTCTGGTAACCGTGTTTGAATCATCCTTTGGCTGTCTGGCAGTGGTGATGGTTGGCGCCATGATCGTTGCAGGTATTCATAGTGTCTGGCGGGGCGAGTGCTATCCTCCGGGTCGAGTGACTAACGACACGATCAGTGCACCGATCCATCTGGCGAAAGGTGCTGAGCTGGGCCGGTTTCAACTTGGGTCCACTGTCATTCTTCTCTTCAGCCCGAATTCTCTCCGCTGGCTCGACCACCTTGCTGCCGGTGACTCGCTCCAGATGGGCCAGAAGATTGGTTCGCTGACGGATTGAGTCAGGCTCGTTCCGACGGAAACGCTAACACTTCCTGAATGGTGGTGGATCCGCTCATCACCATCAGTAATCGATCCACACCCACGGCAACTCCGGCGCAGTCCGGCAGTCCATGGGCCATAGCATCCAACAACTGTTCATCTACCGGAACGGTCCGTGTTCCAAGCAGCTGCCGTTGACGGTTGTCCGACTCGAATCTGTGCCTCAGTTCCGCCGCATCGACGAGTTCCAGATAGCCATTGGCCAGCTCCATGGAATTGACAAACAGTTCAAATCTTCTGGCAACTCGATGGCCTTGGCTATCATCGACAATACGTGCCAGAGCACACTGGCAGGCTGGGTAGTCGTATAGGAACGTGGGTGCCGACAGCTCGGCTTCCACCAGGTGAGATGCAATCAGGTCGAGACAGGTGCTGCGGGTTACCAGGTCAGTGGCGGTCACCAGCACTTCCCTCGCGACTCCGATCTCAGCTTCTGCCAGATCAAGTAACGCGTCTAACTCGGCCGTATGTGGGTTCAAGCCGGTCTTCTCGTGGAAAGCAGTGGCATAGGCAACTCTGCTGATGCCCCCCTGCCCGATGCATAATTCGACCAGCTCTTCGACCTCATCCATCAGTTGGGCAAGATCGAAACCAGGCCGGTACCATTCCAGTATCGTGAACTCGATATTGTGTCTCTTTCCCGATTCACCGGCCCGGAATGCCTTGCAGATCTGGTAAATGGCAGTCGCATCGGCAGCCAACATTCGTTTCATCGCGAATTCAGGTGATGTCTGCAGGTATCGATCTCGTTCTCCAGACACCAGACAGCTTTCCAGATGAGGATCAGTGGCACTGCTGCTACCTAACAGGGGGGTTTCGACCTCGATGACTTGGCGGGCAGCAAAGAAGTTCCGGATCCTGGCCAGGAGTGCGGCTCTGGATTGGATCATTTCCATATTCGCTGCCGGTTGCCAGGAGATTGGTTCGCTCTTGTCGGACAATCGCCCTCCCATCCAATTGTTAGCTGTCAGGACTTAACCCTGTTTTGATATTCCCCCGTGCGGGTATCTACCCGTACCACCTCGCCGATGCTGACAAACAATGGTACTTTCACCACGGCCCCGGTACTGAGCGTGGCCGGTTTAGTTCCGCCGCTGGCAGTATCGCCCTTCAATCCGGGATCTGTCTCCACGACTTCCAGCTCCACAAAATTGGCCGGCAGAACGCCGATCGGTACATCGTTCCACAGAGTAACGCTATATCTATCCTGCTCCTTCAACCACTGCATCGACTCGGCTACCGCAGCTTGGTCAGCAGCTAATTGTTCGTAACTGTCATCGGTTTTCATGAAGTGCCAGTGTTGCCCATCGTTGTACAGAAACTCCATCTCCAGCTCCATCACATCGGCTGCTTCTATGGACTCACCCGATTTAAAGGTACGCTCCCAGACCCGGCCGGTCTTGAGATTTCTCAGTCTGACTCGATTGAATGCTTGCCCCTTGCCCGGTTTTACCAACTCATTTTCCAGAATCGAACAGGGATCACCCTCCAGCATTACTTTGAGACCGGCTCTAAATTCGTTGGTAGAATAGGTTGCCATGCGTACCTCATAGCTGTAGTCAAACTTCAATGATACCTCTATCCGATACGGGTTGGCAGGACCAATCCTGGCAGGAAATCTTGGCAAACTCGGTAACCACGGTTGCCGAGCTAACCAAGCTGCTGGGCATAGAAGGGCTGCCCCTCGACGTCGAAGTAGACCCGGCATTTCCGCTGTTCGCACCACATCCCTACCTTGCCAGGATCGAGACACACAATGCCCACGATCCCCTTCTCCTGCAGATCCTGCCAGCCAGCCTGGAAAGCGCGGAGCAACCGGGTTTTACCGTGGATCCACTGGAAGAGCAATCGGCCACATTCGTATCCGGCTTGATCCGTAAGTACCAGGGCAGAGTTCTCATCCTTGCGGCAGGCGCATGCGCCATAAACTGCAGATTCTGCTTCCGGCGCCACTTCCCTTACGATCAACACACCCTTTCCAGAGACGGCTGGCAGGATATAGTTGCCTGCATCAGCAGGGATGATTCACTCAATGAAGTCATTCTTAGTGGTGGAGATCCACTTGTAGTCAACGATCAGCGGCTGGCCTGGGTTGTCCGACAGCTGGAAGTGATTCCGCATCTCAGACGACTCAGAATTCACACGCGCCTGCCCATTGCCATTCCGCAGCGAGTGTGTGATTCGTTGCTGCAATGGTTGGCGGGCACCTCACTCAAAACAATATTGGTCATTCATTGCAACCATCCGCAGGAATTGGATGATCCGGTGTTGGAGTCACTGCAGCGGCTGCGACAAGCGGGCGTAACTCTGCTGAACCAAAGCGTTCTGCTTAAGAACATCAATGACGACGCCGATGTGCTCGTTGCTCTTAGTGAAAGGCTATTCGAAGCCGACGTTCACCCCTACTATCTGCATCTGTTGGACAGGGTGCGGGGCGCCGCCCATTTCTATCTATCTGAAACGCAGGCAATCGAGATACATCAACAAGCAGCGTCCCGGCTGCCGGGATATCTGCTGCCAAGGCTCGTCAGAGAAGTCCCGGGCGCCCGTGCCAAAATGCCGGTAGACGGTTTCATGATATAGTATGCACTTCCTTCCCCCTGATCGTAGCTAGATGGCCAGCAAGGAACCAGTCAGACTTCTGATCCTCGATAGCTCCCAGAACAGTGCAGAAGAATGCATCGTTGTGCTCCGCAATGCCGGCAAGGCAACGCGCGCTCACCAAATCGAATCGGAACAAGAGTTGAGCGCCGCGTTGAAAGAGCAAACGTGAGACTTGTGTCTCGCCCATGCCACTGTCAATGACTTAACTGCCGCAAAGGCTATCCAACTGATCAAACAGATGGAGAAGGACATCCCCTTTATCCTCCTTGCTGACGACAACGAGCTGCAGTCCATCACCGATGGCTTGTCGTTAGGAGCAGATGATGTTGCCCTGGATGATGATGAGAGACTGGTACTGATCATTGAGCGCGAACTGGCAAATCTGGAAGTCCGGCGCAGCAGAAGACGAGCGCAGGCCAGTCTGCGCGAGACAGAGCGTCGCTGTCAGTTATTGCTGGACAGCTCCATGGTAGCGATCGCCTACGTTCACGAGGGGATGCATATCTATGCTAATCAATCTTATCTGGATCTGTTTGGATTCGATGAGATGGAAGATGTGGAGGGCGTGCCGATCATAGATTTGGTCGCGCCAGAAGATCAGGACAGTTTCAAGTCTCTGCTGAAATCATTTGAGGCCGACGCGGTGGAGGAGGAGGAGCTGACTTGTATCGACAGTGAAGGCTCAAAGCTGATGACCCAGATTTCACTTTCATCTGCAAATTACGACGATGAGCCCTGTACGCAGGTTATCTTCAGAAGCATAACCGAGGACAGTGAGTTGGCCGACCGACTGCAAGAGCTCGGTAGCCAGGATCTGCTCACCGGTCTATACAATCGTCAATACTTCCTAGAACAGCTGGCGCGCACCGTCGACCACGTGGTCGAAGGTGGACAGACTTGCATAATCTTCTATATGAGCCTGGTCGAATTTGCCCAGATCAAAACGGACGCCGGTATCGCCAACGCAGATCTGGTGTTGGGGGATATTGCTGGTGTCATTAAGGAACAGGTAGACGATGCCAATCTACTCGCCAGATTCGGTGATGATGTTTTTGCCATGATCTATAAGCAGGGAGATGAGGACGCGGCTGAAAAACTGGGGCAGGAAATCTGCAAGTCCGTCGAGGAGCACCTTTCCGAGGTCGCCGGCAAGACATTCCATTTATCGGTCAGCATAGGTCTTGCGCTGATAACGGAGAATTCACCCAATGCATCGGAGCTCATATCAAGGGCGCATCGCGCATCGTCCTATCCTGAAGAAGGGAACAACGTCCATTTCTATAAATTGGAAGAGGTCGCCGGGTCGGATGGCGATGATGGTGAGGAGAGTTCCGATGCAGCCATCGTTGCCCTCATTGAGAAATCCATTGAGGAGAATACCCTGAAGCTGTTGTTTCAACCGATCATGAGCTTACACGGCGAAAATGATGAACAGTTTGAGGTGTTGCTGCGATTGATCGATGATGACAACAATGAGCTTGTCCCGGCAGCATTCCTGGACCAGGCCCACGAGGCAGGTCTGGCAGAGAAGATAGACCGGTGGGTGATCTTGCAGTCCATAAAACTCCTGTCGGAGCACCGTTCTGAAGGCAGCAAAGCCCGAATCTTCATCAACGTGACCCATGAGACGATCATGGATGATACGTTTCTTCCCTGGGTCAGTGTGGTGTTGAAGGCAGCCCGCCTGTCAAGTGAAGCGATTATCTTCCAGATCCATGAATCGGACGCAGCAACATATCTTAAACAGGCTAAGAAGTTCACCGAGGGGTTGGCGGAACTGCACTGCAAGACCTCGATCAACCATTTTGGTTGCTCGCTGAATCCGTTTAAGACGCTCAAGTTCCTCACTGTCGACTACGTTAAGCTCGATGGTTCTTTTGCGCAGCAGATTGAGGACAGTGAGGAAAAGAAAAAGGATTTGATCGATATGGTCAAGTCGCTGCAATCACAGGCAGTGCTAACGGCGATATCAGGCGTAGAGAGTCCGATGGCTCTTTCGACCCTGTGGGAAGCGGGGCTCAACTATATTCAGGGCAACTACCTTTCATTTCCACTGGAAAATATGCAGTACGACTTTAGCAGCGAGGCCATGTAGCGTCCTGTTCTCAGACCGCACCAAGCGTGCCCCACTAGGCGTGCCCCACTAGTTATCAGTCGAGGCGGTGTGTTCCCCATAGGCGTGCCGATCCCGAATACCCATCAAATAAAGAATACTGTCAAGGCCGAGGGTCGAGATTGCATGTCCGGCAGATTCTTTAACCACAGTCTTGGCATGAAAGGCGATGCCGAGGCCCGCGCTGCTCAACATAAGTAAATCGTTAGCGCCATCCCCAACAGCAATGGCTTGTTGCAGGGACAGGCCCTCCTTGGAGGCAATTTCCGCAAGCAACTCCGCTTTCCTGGTGCCATCGACGATCGGTCCCACCACTTTGCCGGTCAGCTTTCCGGACACTATCTCCAGTTCGTTGCAGAACACGTAGTCTACGCCCAATCTCTTCTGCAGGGCTCTGCCGACAAAGGTGAAACCACCAGATAGAATGGCGGTCTTGTAGGAGAGTTTCTTGAGTATCCTGAAGAGGTCCTCAGCTCCCTCCGTCAGGGGCACGGAAGCGGACAGCTCATGCAGCGCCTCGACAGGCAGACCTTCCAGGAGAGCAACCCTTTTTTTCAGACTCTGCTTGAATTCGAGTCTACCTGCCATCGCCTCTGCGGTGATACGGGTTACCTCATCGCCAACACCAGCTAGACCAGCCAGTTGGTCAATCACTTCCGTTGCAATCAGGGTGGAATCCATATCGAAGGCGATGAGTTTCCGGTTGCGTCGATAGATGGAGTCTTCCTGGACCGCAATGTCCACATCCAGGTCGATGGCTGCGTTCATCAGTTCCATCCGCATGCCGGCCGTATCCCTCGGTTCGCCTCCGAGTGAGAATTCGATACAGGCCCTCGTTCTGTCCTGCTGATGATCCAGTGGAGTCCGTCCTGACAACCTCATTATGCTGTCGATGTTGAGACCATTGTTGTAGATGATTTCGGCAACCTTCGCTATGTGGTCTGCCTTGATCTTGCGGCTCAACAGGGTCAGGATGAACAGCGATCTTTCCTGGTGTGTCACCCACTCCTCATAACTACTTCCCTCAACCGGAGTAAAGCGTACCGTCACACCCAATTCATGGGCACGAAACAGAACATCCTTCAGTAAGGGTGACGATTCTGCCTGCGGCGGAACCCGTATCAGAATTCCCAGCGTTAGGTAGCTGTGTATCACGGCTTGCCCGATGTCCAGGACATCGACATCATAGTCGCCCAGCAATCTGCTGATCGATGAGGTCAATCCCGGTTTATCTTGACCGGAAATATTGATTAAGATGAGCTCATTCATCTTCGTATTATCTCCGAATCGAGGTCAAGATAACACAGCGCCGAACGCCAGCGTGCTGATCCTGTTCATAGCCGAGCTTCGGATATAGACTAGCGCTACAACTCAAAATTTCGTGGCTGAATAATGAATTCGGATCATTGCCATAGATCCCACGTAAAATACTCGCTAGCAGTTATCCTTCTGATAACCGTGCCGCTGATTCTCAGTGTCACCCTTTCCGCAGTGTTTCTGTCAGCTCTGCTGCTGCGCGAGTTGGATGGTCAGGCAGACGATTTCGGACAGACTACAGCCGAATTGCTGGCTGTTTCTTCTGAGGAGTATCTGATAGCAGGCGACCTGCTCAGTCTGAACGTGCTGCTATCGGAACTGGTCACCAAGGGACACTTCAGCCACGCATCCATCTACAGTGCAGATAGCCACCTGCTGGCAGAGGCAGGTAATTCGACGTGGGGGGAAGACAGAGAATATACCGCTGAGATCCACTACCAGGAGTCAATTGCCGGGCACCTGCGCATAACGCTCGCTCACACGGAGCAATCATCCGCTTGGACGATCACAATCATAATAGTCAGCAATCTTCTTCTGATCGCTATTGTTGCCTTGTTGGTTCACAGATCAGGTGACCAAATCTTAACCTTTCTCAATCGCCTGCAGAGTCAAGACAACGGCACGCACGTAGGGGATATGGCACAGCACCACAGCGGCGCGCAGAGCCCAACTGAGCATGACGCGACAGCCTGTCGCTTCAGCGTACTGGTTATCAGGCTCAAGCCCGTTCGTGTGGCACTGCAGCTAAAGCACGTGATGAACCAGGCTATCTCCCTGTACAACGGTGACATCATTCACCAAACAGATGACGAGGTGGTTGTGGTTTATACGGCAGACACTGATCATTGCTTTCAGGCGATCTGTACGGATCTGGTCATACAATCCTTGGCGGATGATCATTTTCCAGGACTTGAACTCGGTGCCGGCATTCACTGCGGAGGGGACCTGGATGACCAGGACGCAATCAAGAAACACGCCATTTACCTCGCCTCACTGGGATATGGAAATCTACTGACCAGCGAGTCCGTTTATTTCAGTGGAGACGTTCAGAAACGGGTCAAGATCTCAGAATTTCACAGCTCTTTGGCCCCAGACAGCAAGGTGTTCGCCATTGAGTCTCTGCAGGACGACTACCAGACGCTGATAAACCGGCAGGCCGTGCAACTCAATCAGAGTCGTTAGCAAAGTTGACGGCTACTGGATCATTCGGTTCGCGCGTCAACCCGATCGACTCTTTGAAATCCTCGTGGCAGTTTCCGACCCCGGCGGGCACGCTCGCCCTGGTATACCTTGAGATCATTGAATTTGAGGGCTATGAACCGCTTGCCGGAATGGATTACCAGTGAATCCTGTTCGGTCAGGATGACCACGGCAGCCATCATCTCAATACGATCCGCTACCCTGGCCGGCGGTATATTCATTATCTTAACACCCTTGCCTTTTGCCATCACAGGTAATTCAGCAACGGGGAACATCAACAGGCGGCCCTCGTTGCTAATCGCGGCTATCCAATCGCTTGCATAGTTGTTGACCAGCACCGGTTGCATGACCAACGCTCCCTTGGGCAGACTCAGAATTACCTTGCCCGCCTTATTCTTGGTCTGCATATCACCTATGGTGGCTACAAATCCATATCCTGCGTCAGATGCCAGCAGGTACTGTTGATCCTTTTCTCCGATAGCCACTCCTTCGAACGTTGAGCCTGACGCCGGACTCAACCGCCCTGTTAGTGGTTCTCCCTGGCCGCGCGCGGATGGTAATGTATGTGCCGCGAGGGTATAAGCACGACCGGTGGAATCCAGAAAGGTGCTATCCTGGTTGGTTCGACCCTTAACTGCGAATTTGTAGGAATCTCCCGATCGATAACTCAGCTCAAGCGGATCCACTTCATGACCCCTGGCCGCACGAACCCATCCTTTGCTGGACAGCACCACCGTAATCGGTTCTGTGGATATCAGATCGGTTTCCCGGAACGCCTGTGCTTCCACCCTCTCTACGATGGGCGACATGCGTTCATCACCAGACATCTCTCCATCGGCCATCAACTCCTTCTTTAGCAGAGTTTTGAGGCGCGCTTTGGACTTGATGGTCTTTTCAATTCCCTTCTGTTCTTCGACCAGATCATCCTGCTCCGCCTTGATCTTCACTTCTTCCAGTTTTGCCAGTTGTCTCAAGCGTAGATCGAGTATCGCGTCCGCCTGTCGTTCGCTGAGCTTGTATTTCTTGATCAGCGCTTGTTTCGGATTGTCCTCGTTACGCACTATCTTGATCACAGCATCGATATTCAGGTACGCGATCATCAGCCCGTTCAATACGTGCAGCCGATCAAGGATCTTATCCAGACGAAACTGCAGACGCTTCAACACGGTTGCAGATCGGAATTTAAGCCATTCCGATAATAGCGTGGTCAGGTTCATAACCTGCGGACGGCCGTCATTGCCGATCAAGTTGAGATTCACGCGGTAGGTACGCTCAAGGTCGGTTGAAGCGAACAGGTGCGCGATGAGGGCCTCAGCATCCACTCTATTCGACCGGAGTACGATTACCAATCGCGTCGGATTCTCATGATCCGACTCGTCGCGCAGGTCCACCACCATCGGCAGTTTCTTCGCCTGCATCTGCGCTGCTATCTGTTCCAGCACCTTGCTGCCGGATACCTGGTGGGGCAGAGCTGTGATCACGATTTCTCCACGCTCCACCGAATATACCGCTCGCGCCCTGATGGCGCCTCTGCCGGTTGTATAGATCTGCAGGATTTCATCCCTACTGGAGATGATCTCAGCGTGGGTTGGATAATCCGGCCCGATGATGTGTTCACACAATTCCTTGACGGTGGATTTTGGTTTTTCAAGCAATCTGATGCAGGCACTGGCCACTTCTCTCAGATTGTGGGGTGGGATGTCGGTTGCCATGCCCACTGCAATGCCGGTGCTGCCGTTCAGCAATATGTTGGGCAATCGCGCCGGCAGTACGGCGGGCTCCTCGAGAGTTCCGTCAAAATTAGTGGCCCAGTCGACCGTCCCCTGCGCCAACTCTGACAGCAAAGTGGCCGCATAACGAGTCAGACGAGATTCGGTGTAGCGCATGGCAGCATAGGATTTGGGTTCATCCGGCGAGCCCCAGTTGCCCTGGCCATCCACCAATGGATACCGATAGGAAAACGACTGGGCCATCAACACCATGGCTTCGTAACTGGCAGCATCTCCGTGAGGATGGAATTTCCCGATCACGTCCCCAATGGTTCGGGCCGACTTGGCATGTTTTGCGTCGGCGTCCAGTCGCAGCTCAGACATAGCGTAAATGATGCGGCGCTGAACAGGTTTAAGTCCGTCTCCAATGTGCGGCAGAGCACGGTCGTTGATGACGTACATTGAATAATTCAGGTACGCGCTCTCCGTGTACTTCAACAGAGAAATCTTCTCTGTTACCCCATAATCAAAGATCTCTGCCATTTCTCCCTTCCCATCCAATCACGATTGCACTCTGTTGTCTTTGACGTCACCCGAGCCATCTGATTTGTTCTGGCATCGAATGTTGGGGCGCTCAGCAGAAGGGGCTGGGCTGTCCTTACCGTAGCAATCAGGCGTAGCGCCGAGGGCCGGGAAGGAGACCCAACGGGGCTCCTGACCAAGTGAGGGTAGCTGGGAGAGCCGCGCGCCGCGAAGGGAAGGACAGCCCAGCCCCTTCTGCGACCAGCCTCGTTAAGACTAAGTGCCATACATGACTCTATCTGCCCTCATCCAATTGTCCACCGTTACCATCTCGCATCCAATCGTTAACTCTCACTGACGCACTAGCTGATCTCTGCGCGGTCGCCCTTCTCCTCCAACCAGCTCTTCCTATCCTGAGATCTCTTTTTCGACAAGAGCATATCTAACAGTTCATCTACGGCTTTGCTGTCATCCATGGACAATTGCACCAGACGGCGAGTGTCTTCCGACATGGCCGTCTCTCTAAGTTGCAGTGGGTCCATCTCTCCCAGTCCCTTGAACCTTTGAATAACCACCTTGCCCTTTTTCTTCTCCGCTGCAATTCGATCCAGGATTCCCTGTCGCTCCTGCTCGTCCAGGGCGTAGAAGACCTCTTTTCCTACGTCAATTCGGTACAGGGGGGGCATCGCAACAAACACGTGGCCTTTTTTTACTAGTGCAGTGAAGTGCTTGACGAACAGGGCGATCAGCAAACTTGCAATGTGCAGTCCATCCGAATCGGCATCCGCCAGTATGCACACTTTGCCATAGCGCAGCCCATCCAAATCGTCAGAGCCTGGGTCAACCCCCACAGCGATCGAAATGTTATGTACTTCCTGAGAGGCCAGAATTTCGTTGGAGTCCACTTCCCACGTGTTGAGGATCTTTCCCCGCAGGGGCAGGATTGCCTGTGTTTCCCGGTCCCTCGCCTGTTTGGCCGATCCGCCGGCAGATTCCCCTTCCACCAGGAACAGCTCGCCCTTCATGGCATCCTGACCGGAACAATCGGCCAGTTTGCCCGGAAGAGCTGGGCCGGCGGTTACTTTTTTTCTGGCTACTTGCTTGCCCGCTCTGAGTCGGCCCTGTGCATTAGTAATGGCCAGCTCTGCCAGAGATTCTGCTGCTTCGGTGTGCTGATTCAACCACAGGCTGAAGGAATCCTTCACCACTCCTGACACAAAGGTAACCGCCTGACGCGATGTCAAACGCTCTTTTGTCTGCCCGGAAAACTGGGGATCCAGCATTTTCGATGACAGAACATAACAGCACCGATCCCAGATATCTTCAGACGCGAGCTTTATACCGCGGGGAATGAGATTCCTGAAGTCGCAGAATTCACGCATCGCTTCCAGCAAGCCTGTGCGCATGCCGTTTACATGGGTCCCGCCCTGAGTTGTCGGCACCAGGTTGACATAGCTTTCCGTGATCAGTTCTCCGCCTTCCGGCAGCCATTGCACAGCCCAGTCGACAGCCTCTTCGTTTCCTGCAAACGATCCAACGAATGGATCGAGTGGAATTACCGAATAGCCCTCCGTTTCAGTGTTCAAATAGTCCTTCAGGCCATACTCAAAGTGCCATTCAAAGCTCCTCTCTTCGTCCTTGTTGGCAGTTTCATCTACGAACGATACCTTGAGGCCGGGACACAACACTGCCTTTGACTTAAGCAGATGCTTCAATCTGGGCACTGAGAATTTTGGTGAATCGAAATAGCTGGGGTCGGGCTTGAAGTGGACCAGCGTGCCGGTATTGCGTTTGCCGACTCTGTCCACCACCTTCAATTTTCCGATCTTCTTGCCGTTCTTGAAACTCATGTGGTGAAGTTTGCCGTCTCGTTTGATAAAAACTTCAAATTCAAGAGACAACGCATTGACCACGGAGACGCCGACTCCATGCAGGCCGCCGGAAAACTTATAGTGCTCGTCGTTGAATTTTGCTCCTGAGTGCAGCCGCGACAGAATCAGTTCCACACCTGACAGCTTTTCCTTCTTGTGAATATCCACCGGCATTCCCCTGCCGTTGTCGCTTACCGACATGGATCCATCTTTTCTGAGGGTAACCCTTATCTCATCTGCGAATCCCTCGATCGCTTCATCGATGGCGTTATCGACCACTTCTTGAGCAAGATGATTGGGGCGAGTGGTATCCGTGTACATACCGGGTCTTTTCTTGACCGGTTCAAGTCCGGAAAGTACCTCGATGGAATCCGCTAGGTAGCTCGTAGTGGTCATTAGATTTGCCAATGTCCTATGTCACTGTGAAAACAATGCGATGACTCATAGTCATCCTTCGGAAGCTGCCGATTGACCTCTAGACAGATCCGGTTTGAATTGCACATCGGTGATTCTGGAAATGCCGGAATCTAACTCACCGTTGTTCGATAACCGCAACCAACGATAACCAGGCAACTTGTCATCGATGGGAGATTCCTTGAGTTGTGAGACAAACTGACAGCAGGTCGAGGGGGCAGCCATCAATCTAATGGCGTTGCGCATGCATTCGAATTGCTGATGTATGTGCCCGAACAGGACGACGCGAACAGACGAAAATCGATCGACGATGGCAAAGAAGCGTTCCCCATTTTCGACCATGTGTGGATCCAACCACCGGGAGTTAACAGACGTGGGATGGTGGTGCATCGAAATTATTACATGTTCGGCGTCTGTCGTACTTAGCTCGTGCTCCAGAAACTGCAACTCGTCCTCGGCAAGTCGCCCTCCGACTTCGTTCTCAACGCGCGAGTCCAGCAGCAACAGGCGCCAGTTGTTCAGGTCGATTGCCTTTTCCGCCAGCAGACTTCGGTCAGAGCAGGTCTTCATCACATGGATCGAATCGTGATTACCGGGCAACCAGCTAACGGCTGCGTGGATTCTCTCGACGCCGCTGACAAATCTTTGGTACGCCTGCCTGGAACCATCGTGGGCAATGTCGCCCGTGCCTATGACCAGATCAATGTGTGACTGCTCTTGATGAACAAGTTGCAGTACCGCTTGGTAGGATCTCTCGGTATTTATGCCATACAGGTTTTTTGATTCATCATCAAAAAGATGACAATCAGTCAATTGAACGATGGTGGTATGCATTACTCCTCTTTCATCTGTTGCAGCGACAGACACCGTGGTCGCTTTGTGAAAGATTCAAGGGAGTTGAAGTCCCAACGCAGCAGATTTCTCTTTGCGGTCCAATTGACAGGCAACGAGCGTTGCCTTTTTCTATGCTTCAATCTAACCAAAACTGTCAGTCAAGTTTCAGCCCAGCTTCAACATCACGAGTAGCGGAATTATACCTCCTCTGTCGTGTATTTTCTCTAAGTTTGCGATGTGTTTGTCGGGCGGGCCGACGTCTAGATCCAATCCAGCAGCAAAGGTTCCATGGAGCGCCCGTTGACTAAACAGTGACTGAGCACCTCACCCAAGTGTCTGTTGAGTTGCGCCTTTTCATCGGGATGATACATGGCACGGTTGGGATAATCATATCTTGACTGAAGGTGTCGATGCTGTTCGAAGCTGCTGACTTCAGCAGTTTTCAGATCGTGGTAGACGCGCACCTGTATAGCGGGCCATCGAATCCACGAACTGCAGCTGTCACTGCGTAGGTAGATCGACAGGCAGGTGGTATATTTGAATCGCTCGGTAACGCTGATCTTTACCAGGATGTTCTTCTCTGTTGCCGTTTGGATACCAATCTCACGGCCACCCCTGTCCACAGTGTCATTCAGCATGTTGGGCATCAACTTCAGTAAGCGAATGTAATTGGCATCACATTCGGCCGCCTGATTCACCAGATCTGGGCAATACCGCTTCTTCATCGATACGTCTTCTATTTCACCGGGTTGAGAACTGGACCCGCTTAATTCTAACCACTGCATAGTCATTATAGTAGCAGCATTGTTGATCTAATCCCATCGAGGCCACGGCCAAATTTCAGGCAACGACGCGGCATGCTGTTGCTAGGATGCTGTCCCGCAATCAACTGGCCTTATTCGGTGGCGTATTTTGTTCCTGGCGAGGCGAGAGGACGCCGTGGGTTGGGCACCCATCAGGACGAACAACGGGGACGCCCAGTCGAAGTCCAGGGTCGAAATAGGCCACCGAATAAGGCCAGTTGATTGCGGGACAGCATACTAGACCATGGCCCTCAAATGTGCTGGTGCTGGCTGCCGTTCAGGGCATTCGGGTGGATGAAGAGCTTAACGCCAGGTGGTTCTCGATCAGGGCCACCGTTCGATCGAGTCCGCCGGCGTTCTTCTTCATCACCTTGAGGGCACTGCGCCCCATCTTTTTCCTGACACCGTCGTCATCGCCCAACCGTCCCAGAACATCAACCAGATCCCCGCTGCCATTGACCTCCTCGAGTGCGCCTTCGGCAATGAAACTCTCGGCGATGTCGTGCACATGAAATCTGTGCGGCCCCATGATGATAGGCAATCCAAACGCTGCAGCTTCCATCATATTGTGACCACCTACCGGCACCAGGCTGCCACCGACGAATGCGATAGCGGATATGCTGTAAAAGTAGAGCAGTTCTCCCATCGAATCTACCACCAGGATGTTGGTCTCCTGGCTGCAAACTCCTCCTTGACTATGCCGTATCACGTTGAGGCGGCGGTTCAGACACAGTTTCGTGACCGAGTCGAATCTGTCCGGATGTCTTGGCACGATGATCAGTAACATGTGCGGTAAGCTTGGGCTGATCTTCTCAAATGCGTCGAGCAGTATCTCCTCTTCTCCTTCATGGGTACTCGCTGCAATAAGCACCAATCGATTCGGACCGATTTTTTCACGCAGTTCAGTCTGTCTTTCGCCAAGATCTTCGGGAAGATTTAGGTCGAATTTGATACTCCCTGGTACGCTCAACCTTTCCGGTGACAGACCCAACGACTCGAATCTCCTTGCTTGCGATTCGCTCTGCATGGCGACGTGAGCCATACGATCAAGCATTCCCTTGGTCAAGCCGGCAACTCTTGCATATCCTTCTGCTGATTGAGGCGACAAGCGTCCATTGACCAACAGGACCGGAATGCTGCGTCTATGGCACTGAAAGATAATGTTAGGCCACAGTTCCGTATCGATGAGTATCAGCATTTGCGGGCTTGTCCGATGCAGGAATCGATTCACCATGTCGGGAAGATCATAAGGCGCATAGGTGTGGTGAACAGAGCCGCCAAGTAAGGCGCTGACCCGTTCCGAACCGGTTGGAGTCATGGTGGTGACAACAAATGCCAGACCGGGGTATTTGTCCTGCAGCTTACGGATCAGTGGAACTGCCGCGATGGTTTCCCCGGCGGACACTGCGTGCACCCAAATCAGATTGTCCTCGTCAACCGGTTTGCAAACACCAAAGCGTTCCAGCCAACGCCCTGCATATGCCGGCTCTCTGATGGCTCGCCAGACCAAGCGCAGCAGCACGACGGGAAAGATCAGATAGAAAAGAAGACTATAGAAAAATCTGAACACTCACTTATCCAGACACATTTCAGCTCGCCGCCATGCTAACACAGAGTACGAGCGTATGACGGCTACTGTTATAATGGTGTGCTGCCCACAATTTCAGTGGACTGGCCTGTTTCGTGCGTTACCCGTTCATGAAGCAGCCAAATAGCACAGGAGGCCCGATGCCGCTTCGGATCAATGCAGATATCGCCATCATAGGTGGCGGCATAACGGGTTTGTGGCTGCTGAATACGCTCAGGAATAAGGGTTATCGGGTCATACTGCTGGAAAAGGAGCGTCTTGGCAGCTGCCAAACCAATGCCTCGCAGGGAATGATTCACGGCGGCATCAAGTATACTCTGGGCGGACTCCTGACCAATTCTTCACAGCAGATCGCTGCTATGCCGGCGTACTGGCGCGCTTGTTTGCACGGCGATGGCATACTCGACCTTCAGGATGTCAACATTCTATCGGATCACTACTACATGTGGAGTACAGCCAGTCCTAGCTCCCGACTAACGGCTTTTCTGGGCAGTAAGGTCATCCGTGGGAGAGCGGAGAAGCTATCGCAGCATCAACTGCCAACTGCGTTTGCCGACGCCCGCTTTAAGGGAACTGTGTATCGGCTAAATGATCTCGTCTTGGACGTTAACTCGCTCATCAACTCACTCTACCAGAAACAGAAGGATTGGATTTTCAAACTCGACCCGTCTAATCCCCGTGGTTTTGCCTTAAACCAGGACGGCAGCCTGGCCGGCATAATGTCCGAAGGGGATGTATGTATCGAAGCGAAGCGCTATATATTTGCGGCGGGCGAGGGAAATGAGAAGCTGATCGATTCGTGCGGACTAAAGACACCAAGCATGCAGCGTCGCCCCTTACATCAAGTGTTGGTGAAGCACGGTTATCCACACCCTGTCTACGCCCACTGCATAGATCTAAGATCCGGCAGCAAACCTCGGTTGACGATAACCAGCCATCCGTTTTCGCAAGATTCAAACGTATGGAATCTTGGCGGCGAGCTGGCCGAATCCGGAGTGGATCGGGATGAACATGAACAGATTGCTTACGCCAAATCTGAACTGTCGGCAACGCTGCCGTGGATTGAACTGCCAAATGCCGAATGGAAAACAGTCAGAATCGATCGTGCTGAACCGTCGCAGTCGGAGCACAATCGTCCGGACAACCACTATGTTAAGTCCATTCTCAATATACTGATCGTCTGGCCGGTGAAACTAACCTTGACACCCAGTCTTGCCGAAGAAGTCGAAGCGGTCATCGCTGCAGAGAAGATTGAGCCCAATTCCAATCAGGACCGGAGTGAAGGAATGAACATACCTTCGCTGCCTAGATCCTCGCCCGTCATTCCGCTCTGGCGGTCACTGTTCAGCTGATCATCACATGCACAACCGTCCAATCTCCGATACAGGCGTTCATGTTTCCCCGGTTGGTCTGGGCACAGTCAAGTTTGGCAGAAATACGCATGTGAAATATCCTCAGAAGTTCCAGATTCCCAACGACAGGTCCCTGGCGAACCTGCTGGCAACGGCTCGAGAACTGGGCATCAATCTGCTCGACACTGCACCCTCCTACGGTACCAGCGAAGCACGTCTGGGGCAGTTGCTCAAGCAGGAACGAAGGGAGTGGGTGATCTCATCCAAAGTCGGCGAACAATATCTCGATGGTGTGTCAAGATTTAGCTTCGGCGGTGACGCCGTCAGAAAGAGCGTTGAAACCAGTTTAGCCATGCTGGCTACCGACTACATCGATATCGTACTGGTGCATTCCGATGGCAATGAGCGCCATATCATCCGCGAGTTGGATACACTGGACGCTCTCAGCCGTCTGAAAGACCGGGGAACTATCAGATGCTTTGGAGTCTCCAGCAAATCAGTGGAGGGTGGTCTGCTGGCTCTTGAACACAGCGATCTTGTCATGGTGACCTACAACTTGAATTACACGGCTGAAGAGACAGTCCTGAACCAGGCACTTGCCACCAACAAGGGGGTCTTCATCAAGAAAGCGTTGGCTAGTGGCGCTCTATCTCAGGCTGAGAATAGGGAGGGTGCTTTAGAGGATGCCCTGTCATTTGCCTGCAAACATCCGGCAGTCACTTCCGTGATTGTTGGAACCATTGACGGAAATCACTTGCGGGAAAATGTTGCCATTGTCGACAGGAATATGAACCCGTAGTTAGTACTAAGGCCACGTGGTTGTGGGACAGTACACTAGCTATAACCCATCTACAATTCACGGATCTTCTCGACCAGGTCACTGGTCGAGCTGTGATCCACAAATTTGAGCACCTTTACATCTCCGTTGTAGCGCTTCACAATATCTGCGCCGACCACTTCTCCAAGTTTGTAGTCGCCCCCTTTGACGAGTACTTCCGGTTTGATCCTGTCAAGCAGCCTTTCCGGTGTGTCTTCAGAAAAGGGAACCACCCAATCGACCGACTCCAACGCGGCTAGAATGATCATGCGCCTTTCCACCTGGTTGATTGGGCGGCCCTCACCCTTGAGTCGCCTGACAGATTCATCATCATTGACGGCCACGATAAGTCTACTTCCCAAGGTGCGCGCTTCAGATAGGTAGTCAACGTGTCCCGCATGCAATATGTCAAAACAACCATTGGTGAAGACTATTTTTTCGCCATTGCTGCGGGCGGATTCGACTGCAACCACGAGTTGCTCTTCAGATAACACTCCCTTTTCGAAATCAAATTCAGCAGCCACTTCATGACGAAGTTCCGGCGCACTGATGCTCACCGTGCCGGCATGCGTAACCACCATGCCGCCTGCAATATTAGCTAACGCAATTGAGTCTACCAGGGATTTCCCCGCAGCCAGGGAAGCTGCCAGAACGGCGATGGATGTGTCCCCCGCTCCGGTCACATCAAATACTTCCCTGGAACGGGCTGGGAAGTGCATCTCCTGCATGCCAGGTCGTATCAGAGTCATACCCTGACCGCCCTGTGTCACCAAGAGCGCCTCGATCTGATGGTCCCTGATAAGCCGCTCACTCTTTTCAGCCATCTCTTTCTCTGACTGCCAAGGGCCGATCGCCTTTTGCAGTTCCCTGCGATTGGGTTTAACGACCATTGCGCCACGATAGACGCTGAAGTCTTTGAACTTCGGATCCACCAGGACCGGAATCTGTCTGCTGTCTGCAAGGGAGATAATTGACTGGGGGTCGGTCAGTGTTCCCTTGTCATAGTCGGAGAGAATGATCGTGTCTACTTTGTCAATGCAATTCTCCATGCGGCTCAGAATCTCTTCGGAATCGAGACTCATGTTCGTTTCAAAATCTGCACGTAACAATTGCTGATTACGGCTGATTATTCGAAGCTTTGTGATGGTTCGAGATTCAGCCGTACTGGGCAGGTCACAGATGACACCCGATGTTTCTAATTTGGCCTGCAGCATCTTGCCGGCCTCGTCCCTGCCCACCATGGCGATGAGTACCGAGGCGCTGCCCAGAGCCGACAGATTTAGCGCAACGTTAGCCGCGCCTCCCGGTCTGTGTTCAATTTCATTCACCTTGATCACAGGCACGGGTGCTTCCGCAGAGACTTCGGTCGCATCACCATGCCAGTAACGATCCAACATGGCATCACCGACGATCAGCACACGGGTATTGCTGAATCCAGGAATCTTCAGGCTCATTGCGCACCTCGATGAACTGCCAGCCATCATATCACAGGCCCTCACCCCGCTCCTCTTACGGGTCGCCGCTCGATTCTGGCAGGCTAGAGTCATTCTGGATATCGCGGTAGAATTCAGCGTCTCTTCTCTCAACCGGCAGTCTGGTGTCCAGCCCACAAAAACAGGAAAACTACGCCGATTTCTGGCACCCCAGGTATTGGATAACCTGGTTGGGTTTCTGCACAGCTTGGCTGATTACCCGATTGCCCTACCGGCTTCAACTCCAAATAGGCAGCAGTATCGGTCGGATTGGTTATCATTTGGCCAACAGTCGTCGCCACATTGTCGAAGTGAACATCTCCCTCTGTTTTCCTGCACTGCCTCCTGAAGAGCAGGATCAGCTGGTGAGAAAAGTATTTCGATCCAGTGGCATCAGTATTGTCGAGACCGCGAATGCATGGTTGCGGAATCCTCGGGATTTCCTCCCTCGGGTATCCATCACAGGTCTACACCATCTGGAAAACACCCTAAAGCAGGGCAATGGTGTTCTTTTGTTGGGAATGCACTTTTCAACCCTTGATCTGTGCGGGGCGGTCCTCGCCACGTATGTTGAATTTGACGTTATGTACAGGCGCAACAAGAATCGACTGCTTGACCTGATCATGAAGAAGGGCAGGCAGAAGAACTTTCCAAAGGCCATCAACCGAAACGATATTCGAGGAATATTGAACAGCCTGAAACAGGGTCATGCAGTGTGGTATGGTGCCGATCAGGACTATGGCAGAAAGCACTCGGTGTTTGCTCCCTTCTTTGGGATTCAGGCTGCTTCCATCACCGCGACAGGACGATTCGCATCGATGACGCAATCACCTCTGATACTGTTTACACATTTCAGGAACGAGGGTGGATCCTATCGGATTGAGCTGAGCGAACCCATCGCGGATTTCCCCAGCGGCGATGAGGTCGCCGATGCCAGCTTCATCAATCAGTTGGTTGAGCAAGCCGTCCTTAAGCAGCCGGATCAGTACTGGTGGTTGCACAGACGATTCAAGACTCGACCGGAGGGCGAGAGCAGACCCTACTGAGACATGAAGAGATTGAGTAAGAACGAACTGCAACGATTCGTTCAGGAAAACCAGTTACTCTTGGGTACGCTGGCAAGACCTGGGTTGATGCTGACGTCAAATCAGCAGGTCGTTAAGTTCTTCTACCCGCGCAAATTCATTTCCACATCTCTTTTCATCCCTCAAGCCAAACGATTCCGTTCGAACAGTATGAAGCTCAAACAGCTTGGGATAACAGCTCCCGACGTCAGTGAGTTGATATTCTGTCCCGACGTACCGGTTCACATGGCTGTCTACCCATATCTGAAAGGCGATGACTTCAGGATATTGTGCTCGAAAAACGACTACCTGTGTATTGACAGGCTGCCTGCATACATTGCCTTGTTACACGCAAAGGGTGTCTATTTCAGGGCAATCCACCTGGGTAACATTCTACAACTGGATGAGAACGAGTTGGCGCTCGTGGACATAACAGATCTGACGGTTCGGTCAGATCGGCTAACGATATTTCAGAGGGCCCGAAATATCGCTCACCTTTTCGATTCCACAGAGGACAAGCAATTGCTGGTCGAATACGGTTTGAGACGTTTCCTCAACAGCTACTACCTGTCAGCAAATCTGTCAGATGGAAACATCAAGTGGCTGGAACGGCGACTCAAAATGGGTCTTTCAGGTGATCTAAAATCCTATTCATAGCATGCCGTCTTGCCACGCTGCCAAGCGCAACAATCACTCTCGAGCAAGCAGTGCGGAGTGGGGTAGCCAAACGTGCCGGCGCTACTTTCAATCCACGTATCGGCAAGCCATTGCCGAGTATTTCCTGGCGGCTACTCAGCCAAATTCGTCAGTAGGCCCATCTGCCAGAACTTGCCATGAAAGGCTGCACTGGAGAATTCCTTATTCAAGTGCAGATAAGCCAGTTCGACTTGCTGCTCCCGGTCGGCTGCTGTCTGCTTGCGGGCCTGTACCATCTTCAAAGCAAGGTCGTCCACGTCACCCACCCTGAAAAGAGATCCTACATCCCCCACGACCTCCTCGGGACCCTTCGCGTCACTGCTGATGATTGGGACCCTCGCCAGCATGGCTTCCAGTAGCACCAAACCAAAGGCTTCTCTCTCGCTTGAAGTCAATACAAAGACATCCATTGCTTTCAAATACTTAGCAGCATCTGGCAGATGTCCCAGAAAAAGCACGCGATCGTTTATCTGCAATTCGTAGGCCAGTGATTTGAGCTCTGATTCTCGGCCGCCACTACCAATCAACACCAGAATTGAATCGTCAACATTCGCCTTGGCAAACGCCTCTAGTAACGTACGGTGATCCTTTTTCCCAACTAACCGACCGACCGTGCCGAACACAAATCGGTCATTGTTGAGGCCGAGAGCCTGACGCGCTGTGGCACGGCTCTTCAATTGGCCTTCAGAATTCAGCAGGTCCAGGCCGTGGTGCAATACAAACACACGGTTTTGCTGCCTGAGTGATGGGCAGGCTGTCAGAATGTCGTCCCTTACCGAATTGGATACAGCAATGATCTTTATCTTCCGGCGCCAGAACGTTAAGAAGAGATGTCGGGTAATTCGGTTAAATACGTGATGCTCATGTGCTACGCCGAGCAGCAGCGGTATGGAAACAAAGTAGCTGATTACGCCGGCAAGATAGATGGCTTTGTACCGGTGAGCGATTACGACGCTGAATCTCTCCTTCTGACACAATCGAAGCAGCCGGAAAATAGCCTTGAACTTTATCCCTCGCAGAGACCCCTTGCCAAGCAGGAAAAACAAGACTCTTTCACCACCTGTCTTTCCCTCAACTCCTTCGACAGGATCTCCCCTTAGATATACAGTTGTAACGGCGTAACGATTGGGATCGAAGAGTCGGACATATTTTGCGCAGACGGATGGGAACGGACCCTCTTGGTCGTGGGAGATCTGCAGCACCTTGGTTCTGTCCACTGCTTATTCGGCTTTCGTAACCAACAGGTTTTCCAGGAAAAGATACTTGAGATCAGATCCGAAGAACATGTTGAGAGCATCCTTCGGCGAACAAACCATCGGCTCCCCCCGGCGGTTCATCGATGTGTTTAGCACAGCGCCATCGCCCGTGAGCTTTTCCATCTCTTTCAAAAGGGCGTAGTACTTTGGGTTTGTTTTTTCATCCACCACCTGCACTCTGGCGGTGCCGTCCTCGTGCACGACCTCGGGAATCCTGCTCTTCCATTCTTCCGAAACATCAAAGGTGATGGCCATAAACGGTGCAGGCTGATCGGTCTGAATTACGTCGTTGGCAATGGTATCCAAAATGCTCGGACAAAAAGGGCGCCATCTTTCACGAAACTTGATCTGCTCATTGATCCGGTTAGCGATTCCCTTATAGCTTGGACAGCCGAGAATGCTCCGACCACCCAGAGCACGAGGTCCAAATTCCATCCTTCCCTGACACCAGGCAACCGGGTTTCCCTTCACCAGCAGCTGAGCGGTCTTCTCAGCGACGTTGTCGATTACTTCAGACTTCGTTTTCTCCGGGTGAATCTTGCATGCTTCGATACACTCTTGCAACGAGTACTCGGGACCCAGAAAGACATGAGTCATTGGTTCGACTGGAACACCTCTCGCCTGACTAGCAAAAGAAGCTGCGCCAACAGCCGTGCCTGAATCACTTGCTGCCGGTTGAACGAACAATTCTTTCACGTACGGCAGTTTTACGATCTTTTGGTTGAGCTTGACATTCAGAGCACTACCCCCTGCAAACACCAGCTTTCCTGTCTCTCTGAGGATATCACCCAGGTAGAAGTCCAACAGTTCTATGGAGATCTCTTCAAAGAGTTTCTGCATCGACGCGGCATAGTGCGTGTAAGGATCGTCTGCGAAATCTCCTTTTCTTCTCGGACCCAACCAGTCGACCAGATCCTGGCCAAAATAGAATCCCTTGCTTCCTTCTTTATATCTTCTCCATCCGACCGTATTGACCATCCTGGTGTTGACTCTAATCTCTTTCCCGTCAAACTCGATCAGTCGAGACAGGTCATGTAAGTCGGGATCACCATACGGTGCCATTCCCATTACCTTGTATTCACCATCCAACATTTCAAAACCGAGATACTCGGTAAATGACCCGTAAACCTGGCCCAGAGAGTCAGGATCGTAAAACTCCTTTATCTTGCGTATCTTTCCGTTTTCACCACAACCGAAAAACGTGGTGGCAAATTCGCCTTTCCCATCGATGCCTAATATTGCGGTTTTTTCTTTGAATCCGCTTAGGTGGTAGGCGCTGCTGGCATGGGCAAGGTGATGCTCGACCGAATCAAACTCTATTCTGTTCCACGATATTCCGAGATGCTCAAGCACTCTCTTAACTTTTCTGACATTGCGACGATAGTGTCTGTTACCGTTGAATATGGCGCCCAGTGACCTATCCGGCGAATACAGGTAGCGCTTCGCATAATGCCATCTGCCTTTTGAAGCTAAGCTTATCTTGGCATAAGGAAATGCTACTACATCAACATCGTTAGGTTTGATGCCCGCATATTTCAAGCAGAATTGAGCGGAATGAATAGGGAGTTTATTCTTGGCATGTTTTTCCCTGATGAATCTCTCTTCCTCGGCTGCGGCAACAAGTTTACCGTCAATGTAGAGAGCTGCTGAGGGATCATGTGTCAGGGCGCCTGACAAACCCAATACTGTTAGAGACAAGCTGATGGCCCCTGGCAAATGCACAAGAGCGTATTCTAGCTTATTTGCAGAAACCCCGCCTCACCCGTTGGGCTGGTCGCCCTGGCAATCATCCGGCCGATTCTGTTAGATAGTCGCTTGTTGGTTTTTGCAGCAGGCGTGCGAACTGATTACTGAGATTCGGATATTCAGCCCAGTTATCCTGAAATCGATGCATATCCTTTCCAAATGCTCGCTGAAAAGAATGCTCCCACTTGTGCTCTTTCATGTCGTCAAGGTCGATAATGACCGGACCCGTTGCAGCCATCAGAAAGTTGCTGGCTTTCAGGTCACCGTGGGATATCTTGGCTTCACTCATATCGTGCAACAGCGCCACTATCTGTTCCATCTCGCCGTTGGGTTGATCTTTGCTTGCCAGACATCCAATCGCATCAGGTGCATCGACAAATTCAGATACAAAAAAGGCGGCTATGCGCAAGGGCCCAAGACGTCTCTCCATCATTGCTACCGGCTTCATCGCTGGGATACCCAGGAACGCCATCCGATGTGCATTACACCAGGATGTCCAAGCCCTGCTTCTGCGCATTACCCGTTTGATCCCGTGCCAAACATTCTTGATGTTGTACCGCTTAATGACTAACAACTTGCCTGATATGTCAACCAGAGCGACTGTTGAGCTATTACCATCTTTCAGCAGCTTGCCACTGCTGATTGACGCATCCGGATCTGACATGAGCTGCTGCATCGGTTCCGTATATGCAGATCTTTCACACACTTGGTAGCTGAAGAAATCTGATCTGCACACGAACCTGGTACATTCTCTGAACGTTTTGTCCAAGTAGAGTTTCTTTCGCGTACTTCTTCGCTTCTGAATCTGGCGTAGCAATCTATCGTTTCTGGACGATTCGCTTTGCCATTGTCGGGTGCTTTCATAAACAGGGAAGACCTGCCTCACCAGTTCATCATCCTTGGCGTAAAACTGGGCAAAGAACAGCGCCAGATTAGCCATGCACCTGGACTCGGAAATATTCTCTCCTCGATAACGAGTTTCCACTCCGCCACCATCGATTGTATGAAGATTGCCTTCGCAGAGAAGAAAGTTCGCGAGGTGAATATCCTCTTGGTATATCCCCGCGTTATGCAGTCGTGCCATCGTTATCATGACGTTGGAGAGAATGTCAATTCTCTCTGCTTCAGTTGCTGGCCCCTGCCACAAGTCGTCAAGTCCGACAGCTTCATTGAGGTATTCGAAACCCAGTACGCGAGCATTGCGATCTTCGAGGTAACCAACCCATCTAAGCTGCGGGGTCCGAACCCCGGCTCCGGCTATCGCTTCAATACCTTGTCGCTCTTTGGTCAGGTGCCGGTCGCGGGCGCGATCGAGAAACACTTTTACTACGACAGATTCACCGTCACATTCCCCCTGTGCAACCAACCTTTTGGTGGGCAATAGGCGCAGTATGCTCCGGCATACAACTTTCTTGATTCCCTCAGCGGTAACCACTTTGAGTTCGAAGGGAAGGTCGATGTCACGTCTGGCTGCGATTATCTCGGTGGCTGATAGTTGCTGGTGCATCCTCTTGATTCCTACCCCTTCCCATTCTTCTTTGCGCTTCCGTGCAAACAACTCCACTGGGGTTTAGTTTTATTCCCTGCCTTCAAAAAAAGCCAGGATTCTCTTAATCAGGTTGCGATCACCTGATCCGATATGACTGTGATTTCTATACTTGAGGAAGAAGCTCAATCTGTCGACGCGACTCAGTTGATTCTTGGCAACTTTGTCAAGACAGGCAAGATCTTTAACGATTCCTCTTGTCAGCATTGGACCAAATGAATGCCGACCCTGAGGACAGTCGATGAAATAGACCTTGGGGTCCCTCAATCTTGTTACCAGAATGTTTCGCCACTTCAGATCATTGTGAACAAATCCATGCTGATGCATGGTGCGAACATATCCGGACAGCTGATCAAGAACCTGATCAATCCACCTATGATCGTTCAGCAATTCACTCCTCATTTTAGCCAAACTGTGGAGGTCTACTGTCCCCGTTACTTCCTCAGTTACCAGCGCGCCTCTGTGGGAAACGTTATATCCTACTTCTTCACCATAGGCAACCACCGGAGGGGTGGGTATGCCAATTACTTTGAAGAGCTGCAGGTTTTCCCACTCGGCTCTCACTCTGCTTCTACCCACATATCTACGCAGGTGCTTTCCGGCGCGCTGATACTTCTTTACGTAATAGCACTTCCCAGCCACGTCCACCTTGACGAGGGCACTGATGGGACTGCGGGTAACCACCTCGCCTTGCATTGAGAAAACGTCATCCAGGGAGCCAAACGCCGATCTAATCTCCCTACTGACCTCATGGTCTACATTCCATACGAAAGCAGTCATTGGGACCGGTTCACACCGTCGTCTGCGTCATCCAATCGGGCAGAGCATTGTCCGACTTCAAGTACATCTTGCAACCTCTGCGAAAAACATCTTCCCAAAAAGCTCTGTCCTCCAACAAAGTGGATCTCAGGGATTTTCCACTGTAGATTTTCATGAATCGGAATAGATCCGTTTTTGTCAAGCCGTTACCCAGTGTTGAAAAAAGGAGACCGCCGATATCTTTAACCCGCCAACGGGTGGGTGTGTGATTACGTACCTGTGCCCTATGCAGATCTATGATGAAGATCTGCGGCTCAAGGCCTCCTTGTTGTTCACACAGACTCCTTTTGACCAGTAACAGATGGCAGATATAGAAATCGCGGTGGTTGACACCGTGGTCGTGCATTTTTTTGCTGATTTCTGATACTTTCTTCAGCAGCGACAACTTCTGCCTGAACGGCGGTCTGTCGTTAGACCACTCGCTACAATACTCTTCCAGACTTTCAGTTGAATCCAGGGCTTCCGTGACGATAAACGAATGGAGTTTGGCAGGATTCCAACCCTCTACGCCGTATGCCACCGGCGTCATAGTGTCGATGCCGAGATCCTTGAGTCTTTCGATCGCCCGCCATTCATTGCGTGCACTGAGAACCGGCCACCGCAGCTGCAAGCAGTTTTTGAATATTTCCCGCCAGCCGACACCCCAATGGACTTTCGCAAAATACGCCCGGCCGTCGAGATCAAATCGCACAGTTTTTCGGCTCTCCAAGCTACGGTAAACCTCGCCCTGCAAAGCCCACGCCCGCTCGTATGGGTCGTCATCTTTCCAGGCTTTCTTGAACGTTTCGTTGAGATAAAACATATTCGGAAGTCTGATTCACGTTACTGACATTGGGCCCGGCATTTCTGGACAGAAGACACGCAGTCGGCGTACCCCTACTAGGCGTGCCCCACTAGGCGTGCCCCACTAGGCGTGCCCCACTAGTCAACTAACTACGCTGCATATCAGATCCGTGGCACGGTCCGGCATGCTGTAGAGGTCTGCAACCGCCGCATACTTCACGCCATTATTATGCCACTTCTCCCTCTCACTGGATGTCAGCATTTCCGTCAGGGCATTATTGAAATCACTCTGCGCATAAGGTGAAGCAATCAGTTTGCCCGCTCCTGCAGCTTCCACATAGTGGGCATAGCCACATACATCCGTTGTTAGCACAGGCAGGCCGGCAACGATGGCTTCCAGAATTACGGTACCGGTATTTTCCACATAGGCGGGATGGACCAGTAAATCTGCGCCCAGTAAGAATCTGGGGATGTCGTCTCGCCCCATGTATATGGTGACCTGCTTACCCAAGCCCAGCCTTTTGGCCATCCTGACGAATTGGTTCGGATTATCCTGTCCAATGACGACCAACTGAGTCTTTTGCCTCAGTGGTTCCGCCAGTGAGTTCATACCCAGTAAAGCCCGGTCCAATCCTTTGGTCACAAATCCGGACCCTATGAGAAGAAGCATATATTCGTCATCCTCGATACCAATCTCATGCCTTAACTCATGCCCCACGTCCCGGGCGTTGGCCGGCGCTATTCTGTCGCGCGAAATGCCTGGTGGTAACAGGTGGAATCGTTCGCCGGGCGTATTGTAGTGCTTTAGAAAAAACGGTTCCTGTGCTTCGGAAAGCATCAGTATTTCGGTCTGTGAACCGGGTCTAAATACTGCCTCTTCATATAGGGAAAAATGCTTGTACCTGGGTATCGAACGATATAGCCAGTTTCTCTGTGTCTGTGCCTTCTCTTCATAGCAGGAATCCGCTGCATAATAGACATCCAGACCCGGCATCTTGTTGAATCCGATGACGCCATGGGCTGGATGATCAGCCAATTCAACCTTCATCCAATCAGAAAACCTTTCGTATCGCTTATGATTGGTAATTGCGTTGACAGGCACGATTACGACAGTGAAGCCGGAAGGTGTCTCACCTTGCCAGGAGAGGGTGTAAACTCTGATTGCATAGCCTCTCCTCTGGCACTCCAGTGCAATTCTCATAAAATCCCGCTGCAAACCCCCAAAGGGAAAATACTTATACAAACAAAAGGCCAATACACCCCTTTTCGGATGGGATCCGCAGCGCTGGTAGGTGATTTCTTCGATGCATGAGCAGGCTTCCTGGGGCAGTGCGTAGATATTGGCGTGCCTGGCAAACTTCCTCCCATTTTCCTGCCAGCGCTCCCTTTTCGGCGACAGCAGCATCTCTTTCAGTTTTTGATTGAGCTCTTCCTGACGGAACGGGCTGGCTACCAACTGGCCCGCTTCGGCCTCCGTTACATAGTGACCGTATCCGCAGATATCGGTGGCCAGCACGGGCAGCCCCGCGACGATCGCCTCCAGCAAGACAATGCCGGCGCACTCGTCCAGGGCCGGGTGAATCAGAAGATCAGCCCCCAGCATAAACGGAGGCGCGTCTCTCTCCGAGAGAATCTGTACGTTCTTGCTCAACCCGAGAAGAAAGATGGTCCGTTTATAGGACGCGGGATTATCCTCGCCAATAACGATGAATCGAGTCTTCTTCCTGATATTGGCCGGCAGTGATCTCACTGCGAACAGGGCTCGATTCAGTCCCTTCTTAATGAACCCGGATCCCACCATCAGCACCAGATAGTCGTCCTCCCCGAGTTGGAATTCCTCTCGAAATGCTTGGCGAATCTCTGATGCATTTTCCGAGGCGATTCTGTCCCTGGCAATCCCAGGGGGCAAGAAGTGCATCCTGGAATCAGGTGTATCGTAATAGCGCTTGAAAAAGCCCTTCTGAACATCGGATATCCACAGGACTTCAGTCTTGCTGTCTCTGGAAAAGACCGCCTTTTCATATTCGGCAAAGTGCTTGTAGCGGGGTAATTGCCGATAGAGCCAACTCCTCTGAGTACGTGCTTTCTCCTCATAACAGGAATCCCCGGCAAAATACAAATCCAAGCCGGGCATCTTATTGATGCCGATAACGCCATCCACCGGATTGCCACGCAATGCCTCCTGCACCCATTGACTGAATTTCTTATAGCGACTGTGGTTGGTGATGGCGGTAACCGGGACGATGATCACTTCAAACCCCTCCGGCACCAGACCCTTCCACAGCAACGTGTAGACGCGTATCTCATGGCCACGCTGCTGGCATTCCAGTGTTATCCGCAAAAAGTCCCTCTGCAGACCACCGAAGGGAAAGTACTTATACAGGCAAAATGCAAGTTTCATCTGGCGCGCTCTCAACCGCTTTGATCAGGGCTTACCGCAGGTCTCATCATTGCTGTCAGTTCGCTCCATACCGAAGCTGGGGTCAATGGGGCAAAACATGGGGGATGGATAGCATTGGTTTCAGATTTTCTGACAAACTTACATGTCCTTTTCATACAAGGGATACAGGATAAGTGATCGCTCACTATACTGCGTTGTGAGTCGCCGTAACTGCCGCTCAAGCCGGGATCCGTCGGTCCATGGACGGCGACCGTCGGTACCCCACAGGCGACGGCGAGATGACCCAAACCGGTATCACCGGTCACTACCCCTTCGACAGATGCCAGAATACCCATCAATTCCCTAATCTTCAGCGACGGCAAAACGATGGCCGCCGGCTGGCCCTCGCCAATCAACTCTGCCCTTTGCTTCTCTATTTCGTCTCCCCAGGGCAGTAATACCCGATAACCACCTTCGATCACCTGCTGCGCCAATTGTTGCCAATAGGCAACAGGCCACTGCTTCGATTCCCATGCCGTGCCGTGGTTAAACAGGATTTGCTTAGTATGACAATATTTGTCGAGCCCTTCACCCAATGATCTCGCATCGGGATGGATTCCATAGCTTCCTAACTGCTGAGGTACTTCGTATGCAAGCGCCTCGGCGAACAGCTGTCTGATCTTCTCTACGGCATGCTGGTTGCGTGAAGCCTTGACCTTCTGCTGGTAGAACAGCGAGCTGAGCGGTTCTCTGGCTGATTGCCAGTCTAAACCCACCGATTTGGCGTCCACCAATCGAGTGATCAGCGCGCTCTTCATCAAGCCTTGGGCATCGATCACCAGATCGTACGGGTTACGCCTCAGTGCCGCTTTGAACTGACTGAATTCGCCACCAGAGAGTGCTGCCTTAACATTCCTGCGCCAGCGTCGGATTGCCACCGGTATGACCTCGTTCACCGCCGGATGACTGGCCGGAATGTCCTCGAAGGCCTCCTCGACAACCCAGTCGAAGGTAATCCCCGGCAACAGGCGGCGGGCATCGGTAACTGCCGGCAGGGCATGGATGATGTCTCCCATCGAGGAGGTCTTAACCACCAACACGTGAGTCATCGTTCAAATCATTCCTCAGGGCCCACTCCACAACAAGCTGGCGATTTTAGGCGTTGCCGCGCCCTGCTGGCAAGGGTGGTCATGAGCCTTACACACCTGCTGATTTCATCTCCTCGAGTACCCTGTCCGCTTTGAGCTCATTCAGGCAATCCGTGTGGCCTAACGGGCAGGTCCGCTTGAAACAAGGACTGCAGGGAAGATCGAGAGAGATAATCGTCGCTTGGTCGCACAGAGGTGGCGTGAACTGGGGTGACGATGACCCATACAGGATGAATAGTTGCCGATCGAGGGCAGCGGCTATGTGCATGAGTCCGGAGTCGTTTGTCAGCACGACCTCCACCAGAGCCATCAGATCGACGACCTCAGGCAGAGAAGTCTTGCCCGTCAGATCGAAGCAGAGATCGCGCAATTGTGGCGAGATCCGGTCTCGAAGTCGTCCTGCCGTGGTGATATCTTTTCGTGATCCAAATACCCATACTTGCCACCCCAGCGCCAGAAAATGCTCTGCCACCAGTCCATAATGGGCGACTGGCCATTGTTTCGCCACGCCATACTCGGCACCGGGGCACAGAGCCAGTATCGGTCGATGGAGTTCCAGCTGGAGCTTTCTCAGGGTATCTGCAGCTGCATCCTGATCTGTCGTCAAGCGAGGCCGGCAGAGGGGTTGCGGCAACTCAACGCCCTTGTCGTAGGCAAGGCTGACAAATCTCTCCACCATCAAGGGCAGCGTCGATGGACTGAGTATACGCAGGTCATTCAAGACGCCGAATCGGCCCTCTCCGCGCCATCCAATCCGTTCCGGTATACCGGCAAATACAGGTACCAGCGCTGATTTAAACGAGTTCGGCAACACGTAAGCCCTATCGTAGGCCTCATGGCGCAATGCCAATCCCATCCTGTAACGTTTCATGACGGCCAATTGACCGTGCTCGACATCCAGCAGCCAACCTTTACTCACCTCCCCCATGCGGGCCAGCAGCGGATAGGTGGCTGAGGGGGCAACTACATCAAGGATACAACCCGGGTTTTGTGTCGCGAGACTGGCGAACATAGCCTGGGCCATCACCATATCGCCAACCCAGGAAGGGCCTATGACGACTATCTTCTTTGCTGGACAACTGTCGGCAGCCATGACGACACTTACATCACTGGACCAGCGTTGACCATTGCGGGTGCTGTTCTCTCCGACCCATCACCTGATCGAAATAGAGGGCCTGGAGCTGTTCGGTGATGGGTCCACGGGAGCCACAGCCAATGATTCGACCATCCAGCTCCCTGATGGGTAGGACTTCTGCAGCGGTACCGGTGAAGAAGGCTTCATCGGCAATATAGACTTCATCACGGGTTATTCGTCTCTCGGTGATGGCGAGTCCAAGCTCCTCTGCAAAATCAAATATGGTAGATCTGGTGATGCCCTCCAGACAGGAGGTCAATTCGGGGGTGTGCAGTTTGCCTTCTTTTATTATAAATATGTTCTCGCCGCTTCCTTCCGCTACATATCCTTCGTTATCCAATAGCAGCGCTTCGTCACAGCCGCTATCGAGCGCCTCTCTGAGTGCCATCATGGAATTGATGTAATTACCATTGGCTTTGGCCTTGCACATGGTGATATTTACATGGTGCCTGGTATAGGAGGAGGTCCGTACCTTGATCCCTTCGACCCTGGCTTGCGGAGTCATGTAGACGGGCCATGGCCAGGCGGCGATGATGGTGTGAGACTTCAGATTCTCCGCTCGAAGCCCCATCTCTTCCGATCCGTAGAAGCACATGGGCCTGATATAGGCTTCATCCAGCTGGTTCTCTCGAACAACGGTAACCTGGGCCTGATTGAGCTCGTCTTTGCTAAACGTTATCGGGAAACTGAGTATGTGGGCGGAGCGAAACAATCGATCCGTATGCTCCCTCAAACGGAAAATCATCGGGCCTTTGTCCGTCTGGTAGGCACGAACCCCTTCAAACACACCCAATCCATAGTGAAGCGTGTGGGTCAATACATGGACATTCGCTTCCCGCCAAGGAACTAGCTTGCCGTCAAACCAGATGACCCCGTCTCGATCAGCTAACGATTCTGTAGACATTTAATTACGACCTTTCTGAGTGTCTTTTGCACCATTTCAATCCATTCGCGGGTCCGCTGGCTGCGACGCACGTCAGCCGGGAATATTGGCCATGGGTAGGGCACTAGAGATCAAAACCAAGTGTCCCGACTGGGGGTCCGACCAAGCGGCCCCGACTGGGCGTCCCCGACTGGCCTACTAGCCAGTATTGTGCATAAGTTTACGCCAAACTATAACAACCTTCTCACGGTAGGGTGCAAGCTGCGAATAAGCGGAAATGAACAGCTGCCCACCAAGGGCTTGGAAATGTACTGCTGACCTGTAAGCAAGATAAGCATCTCTGAGCAGATCGACATCCTCTTTATCCAACAGATTAAACTCCTGGAGCATTCCCAGCAAACGGTAATTATCCGTGAACCCACACAGATCCGGGTACTTATGGCTCCAGGCCAAGACCGCGTATTGGACCATAAATTCGATATCAACGATAGCTCCCAAAGCATGTTTCAGATCGAACGGCAGACTGTTGTCATCCTGTGACTCATGGTCCTGGCGTCTTTCCAAACTGCGCATTCTTTGCCGCATCTCAATGATGTCAGTCCGGAGTTGATGCGGCTCCCTTCTAGTTTCAAGAACGGTGCGTCGAATCTTCTCAAACCTTTCGCCAATGTGTCGATCGCCGGCTACAAACCGCGCTCTGACCAGGGCCTGATGCTCAAAGGTCCATGCTTTGTCTTGTTGATAGGTTTCAAATGCTTCAATGGAGGATACCAGCACTCCCTTGCCGCCAGCAGGTCTCAATCTCACATCGATGTCGTACAGAATTCCTGCAGATGTAAAGCTATTCAAGATATGGATGATGCGCTGCCCGAGGCGATTGAAGAAGGTGCTGTTAGCTACTTGCTTAGGCCCTTCGGTCTGTGCATGCACGGCACCGTTATGGATAAACACCAAATCGAGATCGGATCCGAAACCCAGTTCATATCCGCCCAATTTGCCGTAGGCAATTACTGCGAAGTCGGGATTACAGTATTCACCATCTTCACGCTTCGGTCTGCCGTGCCGCTCAACCAGATGGCCCCAGGCGATATCCAACACCTGCTGCAGAATCGTCTCGGCTAAGGCGGTTAACAGGTCACTGCTGACCATCACCGAACGCAGATTGGAGAGTTCCAGCGCGGCGGCTTTTAGCTGGCAGGCATTCTTGAATTGGCGCAGGTGATCCATCTGCTCCTCTAGATCTCCGACTGGGGAGGAGGATAAATGGCTTTTCAAAGCCTCCTTAAGATCGTCTTCACTGGGAATGTCATCCTCGCCACTGTAATCACCCAACTCGTAAAGCAACATCGGTTGCTTGCGGAGTTGCTCGGCCACCCAGGGACTCTTGCCGCACAATTTGATCATTCGTTCCACGGAAGGTGGATTCTCCAACAGGTAAACCAGGTAGGTACTTCGCCTGAGTATCGCTTCGACGATTGACAAAACGCGACTGAGGGTCGTATCGGGATCCCTCTCTCTGCTGACCAAATTGAGCAACTTGGGCAGCAGCCTGTCGATTCTTTCTACCTCCAATGCTTGTGGAAGATTCTTGTTACGCGCCATCTTCATGTTGCTGAGTTGTGCGCTGACCTGTGCGCCATCAGAAAAGCCACTCTGTTCGAGAAAATCCGTTACATCCTTATCCTCGATGTCCTGCCACAATCGCTCCCAGAGCAGATTACTCTCCGGAAGATCCTCCGTGGCATCGGCTTCAGGTTGTATGACCTGTTGAAAGCAGGCAGCAACAAAATCCCTGTGCTGATCCAGGGCGGTCAGGTATCGAGGCCAGCTTTGGAATCCCATTGCTGACGCCAGGCGGGATCTGGAAATGGCGCTGGCGGGAAGAATCTGAGTCTGTCGATCCGATTCCGCCTGTATGACGTGTTCCGAATTCCTAAGAAACAGGTAAGCCGATGTTAGCCCTGTCACTACATCGTCGTCCAAATCTCCCCGCTCCTGCAGCCGTCCCATAATCTTCAGGAGTTTCTGTTCCTGCAGCCTGGTGTCTCGCGCCCCCCATATCAACTGGTAGGACTGAGCTATGAATTCGATCTCCCTGATGCCGCCAGGACCCAACTTGATATCATTGGCCAGCGCTTTGCTCTCAGATTCACTGTTAATCAATTTCTTCATCGACCGGAGTGACTCGATCGCGCCATAGTCAAGATACTTCCGGTACACAAAGGGATTCAGCCAGTTGAGAAACGACCGCGCCTCGTCCAGATCACCCGCGACAGCTCTCGCTTTGATAAATGCGTACCTTTCCCAATCTCTACCATCCTTCTCGTAATAGTGTTCCATGGCACTTCTTGCCAGCACCAACGCTCCACTGTCGCCATAGGGTCGCAATCGCATATCCACTCTGAACACAAAGCCGTCATGTCTCGATTCACTCAGGGTATGTATCAGCTTTCTGGCCAGCCGCAAGAAGAACTCCTGATTGGACATGTCCTTCTGTGAGCGATCGGTGGCCTTCACGTATCCCTGTTCGCCGTAGAGAAATACAAGATCGATATCGGATGAGAGATTCAACTCCATCCCACCCAATTTGCCCAACGCCAGCACAATCAACTGCTGGGGTTGCTTCGATGACCGATCAAAAGGCGTGCCGTAGGTCTGACAACTCTCCGAGTAGAGCACCTCAAGAGTGACTTCTATACAGGCATCTGCCAGGTTGGAAAGATCCAGGACGGTAGTTTCGAAATTCGCGCTGCGGGTGACATCGCGCCAGATAATTCTGACCATCTCGCGCCTGCGAAAACTCCTCAATACGGTCATGAGATCCGGGCTTGAATCCGGATTCAATTCGACCGCTAGTCTCCCCTTATAAGAATCGCTAGGGTAAGCTCGCAGTAGGTCGCCGCTTTCCTGCAGATCGCCCAGTAGCTTCGGGTAACGTCGACAGCTTTCAGCTACATAATCACTGATGGACCAGACTTTTCTCAGGTCATCGAGCAACCCCATATCGTGAAGCTGCTCTCGGGAATATCCCCCCTGTTCAGCGTAGTCATCCAATTGAGCTTCAACGCCAGCGACAGCTTCTTTGAGGGGATCGATTTGCTCTGACATGACTTCCTACTGAATGCGGAAACCGAACCTTCGCTGCTCGTTAGGAGAGATTGGCTGGGAGTTTATTCAACAAGGTGTCAGCAGCTCTATTCCATTCCCGAAAGTGGTGCCACCCGCAACACCTCCTTCACGGTAGTTGCTCCTGCACTAACCTTCTGGGCACCGCTTAAGCGCAGAGTTCTCATTCCCTCTTTCATTGCTTTGAGTCGCAGGTGACCAATATCGACATCATCTGAAACCATCGCCTTAAGGGGGTCGCTCATGGTCAGCAATTCATACACGCCGGCACGACCCAGATAGCCCGTATCCCGGCATTCAAGGCAGCCAATGGGTGCGTATATGTCCTTGGGCATTTTCATCTTCCAGGGAGCGGTCAACACCCTCCAACCATCCACATCCACCTCTGCTTTACGCTTGCAATGAGGGCAGAGAATTCTCACCAGCCGTTGTGCCATAATGCCAAGCACTGTCGCCTTGATCAGATAGGGGGCAACTCCCAATTCCAGCAGACGCGTGATCGCGGACGGGGCGTCGTTGGTGTGCAGCGTCGAGATAACCAAGTGTCCAGTCAAGGCAGCCTGAATGGCCATATTGGCAGTTTCCAGATCGCGAATCTCACCAACCATGATGATGTCCGGATCCTGCTGCAGCAGCGCTCTTACACCGTCAGCGAAATTCAGATCTATATTCTGTTGGACCTGCATCTGGTTAAAACTGCCTTCCACCATCTCGATAGGATCCTCGATGGTACAGACATTGACTTCCGGAGTTGCCAGTTGTCTCAGACTTGAATAAAGGGTCGTCGTCTTACCGGAGCCGGTCGGCCCTGTCACCAGTACGATTCCGTTAGGATTGGTGACCATCCCTTGCCACTTGTCATAATCATCATTGGCAAGCCCAAGTTCCTCGAATGACTTCAACAATATATCGGGATCGAAAATCCGCATGACCATCTTTTCGCCAAATGCTGTCGGCAGGGTAGAAAGCCGCAATTCCACCTCGTGACCCTCTTGGGTTTTGGTCTTCAAGCGGCCATCCTGTGGTTTTCTTTTCTCAGCCACATTCATTCGACCCAGAGTTTTGATTCGACTGGTAACGGCTGTCATGACTTGCGCAGGTAGTTCATACACCAGGTGGAGAACGCCGTCGATTCTGAAGCGTATTCCGCTCTTTTCCCGTCTCGGCTCCAGATGTATATCACTGGCTCGCTGTGAAAACGCATATCCCAGCAGCCAGTCAACCACATTGACTATATGTGAATCGTTTGCATCCGGAGACTGTAGTTGTCCCAGCTCCAGCATCTGTTCCAGATTAGACAAGCCGCCGGTGGTGAAACCCTGGGCATTAGCCTTGTTGACCGATCTGGCAATCGTAAAAAACTCCAAGCTGTAGCGGCGTATATCCGTGGGATTGGCCACCACCCGGGTAATCACCTTGCCGGTTTGCGATTGCTGTATCATGCCTTCCCAACTGTGAACATAGGGTTGGGCGCTGGCGATCACCACTTCATCATCATTGACCTCGACCGCCAGGATGCCGTGTCGTTGAGCAAATGGATAAGACATTACTTGCGTGACTGCTTGCGCATCTATCTTGAGCGGATCGATTCGATAATATGACTGCCCGGACCGTTCACTTAGCCAATGGGTCAGGGTTTCAATGTCCAGAGTATTGCTCGGGTCTTTCTGATCGGCCAGACCCTCATCCGCTATCAACTCGAGCGGGTTCCAGGTGAGTTGTGCTTTGGTGCGGGGTCGTGAACTCATGACCTCTGCATCTTCTGCAGCCAGGCGGCCATCTGCAACCAAGTCATCGAGAAGTCCCCTGAGATTCAAAGTGATATCGGGTTTTCTCGGGTTTATTTCTTCCTGTATAGTCACCGCCATCCCCTTTGCTTCAGATCGATCCGGTCCTTTCTTTAATCGACCGAGACCATGTAGCCTAGCTTACACCCTTTTTTACCTACTTCAATAATTCTAGCCAGTGGCCAGTGCTGCCATACCAGTATGCTCACGCCGGCACGCCAAGCTGGTATGCCCACGCCGGTATGCCCACGCCGGTATGCCCACGCTGGTATGCCCACGCTGGTATGCCACCTTTGTTTTCTACATCGAATGTTTTACCGGTTTGCATTAAACTTCCACTCCCGCCAACCGGTTCGCACAGCGCCAGAGCAGGGCATCACCCGATTTATCAGGCTATAGACAATGAAAAACGCGGTTCCCTCGCTCGTCTCCATGATGGAAAGGCTGATCGCCACTCCATCGGTCAGCAGCATCTTGCCTCAACATGATCAGGGCAACCTTGCGGTGGTCGAAATTCTTGCCGACTGGCTGCAGCAACTTGGTTGCAAAGTTGACATCCTGCCGATCCCCGAGAAACCCGATAAATTCAACCTCATCGCTGTACTGGGGCGCGGAACGGGAGGATTCGTGCTGGCTGGGCACACCGACACAGTGCCATTCGATGCGGGACTGTGGGACTTGGATCCTTTCAAGCTGGTGGAAAAGAATCAGCGCCTATATGGACTTGGTACCAGCGACATGAAGGGATTCTTTCCCCTGGCCATCGAGGCGGCGGGCAACTTCAAAGCACGTGATCTCAAATGCCCGCTCATCATCATGGCAACCGCTGATGAAGAATCCACCATGAGTGGTGCGAGGGCGCTTGACGCCGCTCAGTTGTGCCATGCTCGCGCTGCACTCATCGGAGAACCGACGGCACTGCAACCTATCTATCAGCACAAGGGTATCATGATGATTTCCATCGAGGTGCAGGGGAAACCAGGCCACTCATCCGATCCGTCTTTGGGTAACAGTGCCCTGGATGCCATGTCGCCGGTGCTAGCCAGTCTGCTCGAATACAGAAGTGAACTGCAGCACAAGTTTCAAAATGTTGCGTTCAAAGTGCCGCACTCCACTCTTAATCTCGGCTGCATACGGGGGGGTGACAATCCAAATCGAATCTGTGGCAAGGTTGCACTGGAAATAGATGTCAGGATCCTGCCAGGAATGGACAATGCTGAAGTGCTGCAGGAACTCGATTGCCGCTTGAGTTCGATCCTTGAACCGCTGGATCTCAACCTGCGTGTTGAGCTTCTGCATCCAGCGGTGCCGCCTTTTGAAAATCAGCATGATTCACACTTGCTGACCGCTACGGAAACTTTGACCGGCGCTGAGAGATCTTGCGTAGCCTTTGCCTCGGAAGCGCCGTACCTGCAAAAACTGGATATGGATACAGTCCTGCTCGGACCAGGAAATATCGATCAGGCCCATCAGCCCAATGAATTTCTCGAACTGAAACAACTTCAACCAACAATTGATATAATTAAACGCCTGATTCACAACTACTGCTGCAAATAACTTGAAGCTCAAAACCAAGCCTTACGTCGAGTGGTTTAGGGACTCATCTCCCTACATCAATGCCCATCGGCAAAAAACTTTCGTCCTCTATCTGGGAGGAGAGGTCTTTACGCACAGCAACTTCGAAAACATTGTCAGCGATATTGCTCTACTTAACTCGCTGGGAGTGCGCCTGGTGCTTGTGCATGGCGCAACCCCTCAGATCGATAGTTACCTCGAGAAGCACAACATCAACTGCCGCTACCACAACGATGCACGCATAACGGATGATGATACACAGATCTGCGTGGAAGATGCAGTTGGCCGGTTACGCCTGCAAATCGAAGCCAGATTGTCGATGGGGTTGATCAATTCTCCCATGCATGGTGCCGAAATCAAGGTGATCAGTGGAAATTTCATCAAAGCCAAGCCTTTGGGTATTCATGATGGTGTCGATTACCTGCACTCTGGCGAGTTGCGAAGCGTTGATACAATCACCATCAGCAAACAACTGGAAGATGGTGCGATCATACTCCTGTCACCCATCGGATATTCACTGACTGGCGAGATATTCAATCTCTGTTCGATGGAGCTCGCCACGGGCGTCGCGATCGCCCTCTCGGCTGACAAGCTGATCTATTTCGGGTCGAATCGAGGTGTGCTCAACGAGAATGAGCAGGTAATCAGTGAACTTCAGCCAACAGACTTACACCGTCTCATTGAAGCGCATGGGTCACATGAGGGCTCGCCAAACGGCTCGCCGAATGGCTTGCGGGCAGACACGGTCAAACAGTTGCGACTTGCCGATACGGCTTGCCAGGCGGGTGTGAGCCGGTGTCACCTCATCAGCTTTGCGGAAGATGGCGCCCTGCTGGAAGAGATGTTTACCCGGGACGGCTCCGGAACTCAGGTCTGCATGGAGAGTTATGAACAGATCAGGTCCGCCACCGTCGAGGACGTGGGCGGCATAATTGAACTGATCCGACCGCTGGAGGAGAAAGGGATATTGGTGCGAAGATCCCGGGAATTGCTCGAAACGGAGGTGGACAGGTTCACGGTTATCATCAGAGATGGCATGATCGTTGGCTGCACTTCCCTTTATCCCTACAACGGCAAGGGTGAGCTTGCTTGCCTCGCGACGCATCCAGACTATAGAAACAGCGATCGTGGCGAACTCCTGCTTCGGTCAGTTGAAAGAGACGCCAAAGAACTCGGTTTGACCGAACTATTTGTGCTAACCACGCAGAGCGCACACTGGTTCAAGGAGCGTGGGTTTGTTGCTGGCGATCTTGCGGATCTCCCTGCGGAACGCAAATTGCTGTACAACTTTCAACGCAACTCAAGCGTGTTTTGCAAACGTCTGTGAAGAGATTCTGTCAATCCAATTCCCTAAGAAAGTCCATCAAGAACAATCCAGGAGATAGCTAGCATGCCTGTTTATCGTTCAAAAACCACTACCCAAGGCCGAAATATGGCTGGTGCGCGCGCCCTGTGGCGCGCAACGGGCATGACCGATGCCGATTTTTCAAAGCCAATTATCGCCATTGCAAATTCGTTTACCCAATTCGTACCAGGTCACGTGCATTTGAAGGATCTCGGTCAGCTGGTTGCCGGTGAGATTGCCAAGAGCGGCGGTGTGGCGAAGGAGTTCAATACCATAGCAGTTGATGACGGAATCGCAATGGGGCACGACGGTATGCTATACAGCCTTCCATCGCGGGAGATTATCGCCGACTCTGTCGAGTACATGATGAATGCGCACTGTGCGGATGCGTTGGTGTGTATCAGCAACTGCGACAAGATTACGCCCGGCATGCTGATGGCATCGATGCGCCTCAATATTCCCACCATCTTTGTGTCCGGGGGACCGATGGAAGCGGGACAGACCAAGCTGGCCAATCACAAGACCAATCTGATTGATGCCATGGTGGTGGCCGCAGATGAGAGTTTCACCGACCAGCAAGTAGAGGAATTTGAGCGCTCCGCCTGTCCAACGTGCGGATCCTGTTCGGGAATGTTCACGGCAAATTCCATGAACTGTCTAACAGAAGCGCTGGGGCTTGCTCTGCCGGGAAACGGAACCCTGCTGGCTACGCACTCAGACAGGGAAGGCTTATTCCTGCAAGCTGGTAGGATCATCGTTGAGGCCGCCAAGAAATACTATGATGAGGAGGATTCTTCGGTGCTGCCGCGGAGTATCGCCAGCTTTGCGGCGTTCCAAAACGCCATGAGTCTGGACATCGCGATGGGTGGTTCAACCAATACCGTTCTGCACCTGCTTGCGATTGCACGGGAGGGGCAGGTGGATTTCACGCTCCAGGATATCGACCGGTTGTCGAGACGGGTGCCGACCTTGTGTAAAGTGGCACCGTCTTCTCCCGATTTCCATCTTGAGGACGTGCATAGAGCGGGCGGCATCATCGGCATCCTGGGTGAATTGGACCGTGCCGGTTTGCTGCAGACCGAACTGCCAACCATCCATGGCGGAGCATTGAAAGATGTATTGGCAAACTGGGATCTTGCCCAGAGTGAGGCCGCGGATGTGCAGCAATTCTATCAAGCCGCGCCCGCCGGCATAGCTACCCAGACAGCCTTCAGCCAGCAGGCTAGATTTGACAGCGTGGATCTCGACAGGCAATCCGGCTGTATCAGGGACCTGGACCATGCCTACAGCCGCGAAGGGGGCCTGGCAGTTCTGTACGGCAATATTGCAGAAAATGGCAGCATCGTTAAGACTGCCGGAGTCGACGAAAGCAATTGGGTGTTTGACGGCAGCGCCAGAGTTTTTGAAAGCCAGGATGCGGCGGTCAACGCCATATTGGCTAATCAGATCGAACCCGGGGATTTTGTCGTCATTCGCTACGAAGGTCCCCGCGGTGGGCCCGGTATGCAGGAGATGCTTTATCCTACCAGCTACCTGAAATCAAAAGGTCTCGGCCAGGTCTGCGCACTCGTCACGGACGGCCGCTTCTCCGGAGGGACATCCGGACTTTCCATCGGCCACGTCTCTCCGGAAGCTGCTGAGGGGGGCGCTATAGGACTAATCGAGGAGGGGGATCGCATCCTGGTGGACATTCCCAAGCGCACCATTCACCTGGACGTATCGGATGAAAAACTGGCAGAGCGGCGAGCCAAGATGGACGCGAGCGAGAATGCCTGGCAACCGGTGGAGAAGCGAAGCCGATCCATCTCCTCGGCACTGCGCGCCTATGCTCTGCTCACTACCAGCGCTGACAAAGGTGCAGTGCGCGATGTAGGAAACGGGGACTGATTGCTTCAGTCGTATAATCCCCGGGGGTTACGGGCCATAAGAGCGTAATCCGGTCCCTCCAGTTGCCAGCCGTAAGGCTGTTTTGCCCCGAGCAGTGTTTTGAAGCGATCGTCATCGGCGTGCCGCAGCAAGACATCCTCTGGTACGGTATCGCCATGGCGCTCCTGGGTTTGGACGTATTGGCGGCTAAAGTAGACTGCCAGATTCATGCGGATACCGGGAATCTGACGAGCAAAGGAACCATGCCAGGTATTGCCGTGCCAAACCACGGTATCACCGGGGGACAGGTCCATGCAGTTGGCACTTGGATTGGCATTGTCATCACCGAGCAACATCTCCTCCGGTCGCGGTTGGCGTGCCAGTTTGTGACTGCCTGCCACCAATGCCAGGGCACCGGCTTCCCTGCTGTAGGGAGTTAACGCGTAATTGACGTTGGCCACCTGGGAAATCGGTGAGAAAGGCACCGGCATACCGTTGCCATTGTCCGAATGTAGCACGAGCGGGTTGCCGCCGGGACCTTTGAAGTGGCACCCCAGGCTGGACAGCAAACAGCTTTCACCGAGCAGGTAAGTAATCAGAGCCAGTGGCCTCTGCTGCATGAGGATTTCCTCGAACACCGGGTCGTCATACAGAAGGTAGGGAAGATACGTCATCCCTCGGATGGCTTCCCCTGACTCGCGGTCGATATCAACCTTGCGTCCGCTAGTACTTTCGACACGGGATAAAATAGCTTCCTGCGCCCGCTCGATCTGCTCTTCAGATAAGACAGCCTTAATCGTCGTGTAACCGATCGTTTCCAGTTCGACCAGATTGTCGTTCAGACCGAGTTCTCTGATGTTGCTGAGAATGCGTTGCAGGGGATCGCTTTGCATCTGCGCTTGTGCCATTTGCTTCTCTCCTCTAATGCCATGCCACTTCTCTGTGTGTCCTGAGGGCAAACATTGGTTTCGACCAGGGGTATTTTTTCGGTAGGCTGCCTCTATGCCCAGGAAGTTGAATCCTTGCGGCTGCTTCAGGCCCTGAGACACTCTGTCAAGTCTTTCGTCCGGTTGAGTAGCCTTCTTTCGCACGGGGTCAAGGTGCTTCGCACCTCCTTCGCTTTGCTACGGCCCACGGGTGACGCCCGCACTCAATACGGCTTGTGTTTA
>JASMJM010000019.1 GCA_030749725.1 Pseudomonadales bacterium
TTGTTGACGGTGTAAGAGTCTAGGCACCTGTCCAGATGCACTTTTTCAATGTTTTCCCGGAAGTCGCTCTAGGTGATCTCCTCGGGCCCTGGGAGCACGACAGATGCCATTAAGTCGAATAAATGATTGCGAATGATGGCAAATACATGGTAAGAAGACAGTGCAAGTGCAAGAAGAGTGGGCAAGCACGAGCACTCAGCTACGTCGAATGATGAAGATTCACACAACAAGACGAAGACAAAGATTGCATTGCATTACATTGCATTGCGTTGCAGTAGGTGCAATGTACGACACCCCAGAAGTGACAAACTTTAGATCTGAGAACCACTGACGACTGAGATCATACTTGAAGCGCCTAAGGCAACTGCACAAGCAACAACAATCACGACAGCTGTACTCCGTCTGACTCTGGCTGTACTGTAGCTCGCTTCATTATATTATAGCATTACGGTCCGCAGAATTCATTCCGCGACTATTTCGATCGTTTCGGAGTGTTTCAAGGAATCATTCAATCTTTGCTACGCACATGCAGTCGGAGCTTCATTCACGAAGTGCTTTTGTTTCACGCACAATGGCAGACACACTCCGCACAAAGGAGTTTTATAACAGCGATACAACCAAGGAAATCGCATCCAAGGAAATCGCCTCCACCAGTACAAACGCTCGACCATACGCAGTGCAAACTCATGAGTAGAAGCACAATGCATGAAAGTCATAAGCATCCAGTATGGCAAGAAATTGCCCCAAGGTCTGAACGACAACGACGGAGCGACCTGCAACTTCGTCGATTTCATATTCCATGATGTCGATGAGCTCGCCAGGGTGATAATATCTCAACAACTGCAGGTATATGGGGTCACCAGTCTCTCCGTAGTGCACTGCACAGAACCACGCTGAGCAATCGGCCCTGAATACATCGTAATCTACAAAGATAGGTGCAGGGTAGTTCCACCCAGGGCCGGGCATAGCTGCCGCACCTACATTATCAGGCAACTCTGATCAATTTGAGGCTCAAAGCTTGCATTGAATGGTCTTGCCTATTGTGTATCGAGCTACCATGCGTTTGCCTATTGATGCTGTGCTCGATAATCTGTCTTGCTCCTCGTTCTCAAGGACGATACTGCACCATTCAAGCCAATGCTACTATTGTTTTTACTTGTTTTTGTCTTGATGGTGAGAACAGACCGCATCAAGAGTCAAGAGAGCTGCGCAAATTCATGGTGAGGTCAACACAACTCAGAAGTCTTCGCAGTCTTCATACGGTGGGCCGTAGACAACATCGATCGCTGACGACTCCTGGGTGGCGTCTCCGTGCGGTGGGACGGAGACGGCATCGGCAACTGGCAACTCTTGGCTGGCCATCAAGGAGGTCGTCGGCCGAGGCCCCGCAGGGGCCGCGGAGGTCGCCTGCAGAGCCCGTCGGCCATCTAGCAACCGGAAAGAGGTGGAAGATGTCGCGGTCGAACCACGGACGTCCGGAGGCGGCGGTTGGTGTCCCCAGCGAAGCTGCACCTCTCGAATCTTGTCGCGCACACTCTGGGCCGTCGTGTCGTTCAGGTGGTTGCGACGCACTTCTCTCAGGGCCTCTCGCACAGCGTCGGAGTGAGGCCGTAGGAAGTAGCTGCCGCCGTGACCAACCTTTGGCCAATAGCCCAGTAAGAGGGCACAACGAGGACAATTCGCAGTAAGGAAGTGCTTGTTCTGCACCCATTCAACAGGGTAGGGCAGATTCGAACCTGCGCTCATGATCGGAGGCTGATGCGCGGGACCGCAAGGCCAAGTACCCATGGTGCGCGGATCGTCTTCGGACTGGAAGCGGAAACCTGCCTCATCGAACGATCGATCCCACGTCAGGTAAATCATCGGGCTTCTCTCCATTGCTCGCGTGAGTGACCAGCGGTCCGGGGGTTAGCCGCAACAAGAGGGAAACACGGGCACGCATCTGCCCTCGAGCTGGCACGAAAGCAAGGAAAGCTACAAGATGCGGTGAGATACATCTAGCGAACGACCGCTGGCCCGGCCGTGGTAGCACTGAGGGAGCTTTGGCCGTAGCACTTATGAGTAACAACTGAAAGCTTGGATGTTCCATGACAGAGCACTTATGACATACCGGCAGCATTTTCAGACGATCTATAGGTGCGCTGGATGGAATCCAGCCTCTTTTTTAACTCTCACCCACAGTTGAAGACTGAAAATGCTTGTCACTTTTCGCGCAATTCATCCGCTGCCGAATAGGACACAATTAGCTTAGCTCGGAAGCTTGGACTGCCAGCTCTGAAGCTTGGACTGCCAGCTCCTGTGCTCCTTTTCAACCTGACCTCCATTTTCAATCTGTGCTTCATCTTCCTAGGACTCAGTGTAGAAATGATGCGATCAGTGCGGCAAACATATGCAACCGGGGGTGGTGCGGAAATACGAGGCTCTTGATAAGCCACTGCCTCCACCGCTTTTGCAGATGTGTGATACGCTGCGCTGTAAACCCGTGGCAGGCCGAAATCAATTCATCCGCAGCATAATTTGTCTCGTCTCTACACATTTGGCAAACTGGCTGGTCTCCAACCACGCCGTGCCAGTAATCGATCTTCCGCAACGTGAGGTGATCGTCCTCATTCCCCTCACACGGATTGACGACAAACACCCAGTCGCCATCATCAAGCAAAGAACCATCCAAGCCAAGGACGATGCCGCGCCCGAACAACTCCCGGACAAAGGCTGCGGTTTCCTCGCTTACGTCGTCGAGGGGAGCTTCAAACCAGCACCTGTAGCTCGCCTCTTCGCCATACCAGTCTCGAAACTGTGCGTAGGAATAGAGATTGCCATCCAATGCTCTGCGCACGCGAATCCTCGGCGCAGGAGGCACAGCGAGCGCCTGGCCTGGTGCGGT
>JASMJM010000020.1 GCA_030749725.1 Pseudomonadales bacterium
AGCATGGCATATTGTTTCTGAATTGTCTGAAACACACCCTTGCTATATTGTCAGGTTGGTGCAGGAAGAACCCAGCTTCCGGGTTGGCTGGCTGGGCGATGGGGTCTTAACCTTCTTAACAACTTTATGAGCAGACTCTAACTAAGGCAAATTAGAAGAGTAATCGCCTATCGGTCCTTGTCTCGACGTATAGGGATCACATTCTGATCGGTGTCGGTGGAGATTGATCGCCGGCCACTGGCCCATTCGCCGAAATCGATCAGCTTGCATCGTTCGGAACAGAAGGGCCGGTGCTCGTTATCCGAGCTCCAGATCACATCCTTTTGACAGATGGGGCATTTGACGCTGGTGGGGTTCATCTGCGCTCTTCGGCCAGTTGCAGGTATTGGTCATGGAGGCCGTTGATGTCCAGATCAAGCTTGGCAAAATCGCCATCGTTGACGATTACGTCATCTGCCTCTTCGAGTCTCGCCTCCCGGGAGAGCTGGGCGTTGATGATGGCCCTCACTTGCTCCTCGCTGTTGTTATCCCTGGCCACGGTTCTCTGAATCTGCACTTCCACCGGCACATCCACCACCAGGACTCTGTGTGTGAAACGGGTCTGACCGATCTCGATCAGCAGTGGTGAGACCAGCATCGAATAGGGTGTTGTGCTGGCCTCAAGATCTCTTTCGATCTGTTCGTTGATCAGCGGGTGGAGTAACTGTTCCAGCCAGGTCTTCTCACCGGGATCTTTGAACACGATTTCGCGCATCAGGGCCCGATCCATGTTGCCGTCCTTCAGAATAATAGCGGCACCAAAGTGGTCCTTTATGCTGTCTAAAGCGGGCTGGCCAGGCTCCACCACCACCCTTGATGCCACGTCTGCATCGACGACCAGGATGCCGAGTTGCGTGAAACGATCGGTTACAGCGGTCTTGCCACTGCCGATGCCACCTGTGAGTCCAACGACAAAATTACCCATGCTTCTGGTACTCCACTACCTGGGTTTGATGGGTTCAGAGCTTACCAGATGATACGAGACAAGGCACAACCCGATGGGAATGGTCGGGCCGCGAAGGCTAGCCCATATAAGCAAACTTCAAATACAAATCGGTTATGACATCGCCCCACAGCAGGGCGATCCAACCGGCAAGAGCCAGGTATGGCCCGAAAGAGATTGGATTATATCTGTCTCTGCCTAGAAATATCAGGACGCCTCCCACGAGTGCGCCACCGAATGAGGAGAGGATGACGATGACTGGCAGAGCTTGCCAACCCATCCAGGCGCCCAACATCGCCAACAGCTTGAAGTCGCCGTATCCCATACCTTCTTTGCCGGTTAGTAGTTTGAATACCCAATAGACGCACCACAGGCTCAGGTAGCCGAAGACTGCACCCCACAGTGCGTTATCCAGGGTCGTGATGATGCCGAAATTGTTAACGATCAAGCCAAGCCAAAGGAAGGGGAACACGATATCGTCCGGAATAATCATGCGATCGTAATCGATTACCGCGATCGCAAGCAGGGCCCAGGTCAACAGCAGGCAGAACAGGGAAGTTAGGGTGAGCCCAAAGTGGCTCACTACTACGCAGGTGATGATCGCCGTGGCCCCTTCCAGCATCGGGTATCGAAGTGGGATTGCTGCGCCGCAACCGGAGCATTTCCCCCTCAGGAATAGATAGCTGATCAGCGGGATATTCTCCCACGGAGCTATTTCATGCTTGCAGTCGGGACAGTGAGAGTTTGGCAGCACCAGATTGAATGTTGGCGCCTCTTCGTCTGGTTCTTCACTACCCAGTTCCAGGCGGGCTTGGCGCTGCCACTCTCTGTCCAGCATTAAGGGCAGCCGATAGACGACGACGTTCAGAAAACTACCGATCAACAGTCCAAAACAAGCCGTGATCGTCAGGATGAGAAGAGGATATTCGGCATCCAGAAAAGCCAGATATACAGTCATGTCAGAGTGAATGGCAGCTACTGTGGCAGATTGGCGGTTATCCCACAGCTTCGCCCATGGAGAATATGGGCAGATACATAGCGATGATCAGGCCGCCGATAACCACGCCCAGAAACGGCATGATGATCGGCTCCATCAGGGCGGTAAGTCCATCCACGGCATTGTCCACTTGCTCTTCATAATAGGTGGCGGCTTTATCCAGCATGGCATCCAGGGCGCCTGACTCCTCTCCGATGGATACCATTTGGATGACCATATTGGGAAAGACGCCGCTTTGTTTCATGGAGGTGTTGAGGTTGATCCCGCTGGATACATCCTCTGTGATCTGGGTGATCGCATCGAAATAAACCACGTTACCGGCAGCACCTGCGACCGATTCCAGCGCATCCACCAGGGGTACGCCAGCGGCAAAGGTCGTTGAGAGGGTTCTTGCGAACCGGGCTACCGCTGACTTGTCCAGCAAATCACCCATCACCGGCAGCTTGAGCATCAGCCTGTCCTTGCCATCCCGCATCGCCTTGGACCGCTTTAACGCTTCCTTGAATGCGAAGATCGCGCCACCGATTGCGAAGAGGAACACCCACCACCACTCCTGCATGAAGCGTGACATATTGACCACCATCTGGGTGAATTCCGGCAGTTCGGCGCCGAATCCGGCGAAGATCTCTTCGAACTGGGGTACCACCTTGACCAGTAGCAGTGTTGACACAATGCCTGCTACCACCAATACGGCGATCGGGTAGTTCATCGCCTTTTTAATCTTGGCTTTCAGTTGTTCCGACTTCTCCTGGTAGGTCGCCAGGCGATCCAGCATGGTTTCCAGGGCACCGGATTGTTCACCGGCGTCCACCAGATTACAGAACAGGTCATCGAAATGCTCCGGGTGCGCTCTAATGGCAGCGGCGAAGGCGTTGCCACCCGAGACGTCATCTCGAATAGTCAGAATCAGCGTCTTTAGCTTCGGGTTGTCCAGGCCATCGGCGACGATTTCGAAAGACTGCACCAGGGGCACACCGGCCTTCATCATGGTGGCAAGCTGCCTGGTAAAGAGCGCGGTATCGGTCGCTGTGATCTTGCCCCCGCCCAACAGGCTCAGGCCAGCCGACTTCTTCTTGATCTTGGTGGTATTGATGCCCTGTTTGCGCAGTTCTGCCTTGGCAATATTGGTATTGGTTATTTCACCCTTCGTTTTGCGGCCGGACTTATCCGTACCTTCCCACGCAAAAACCTGATTAGCTGCTGCCATATCAATTCTCGCCGTTAATGACCACTGGTGACCCGACCCACTTCTTCGAGGCTGGTAAAGCCGTTTTTCACCTTTATCAGACCGGACTGGAAGATGTCGTTGAAACCTACCCTCTGACATACTTCTGCGATCTGAATCGAATTACCATCCTCCATAATCATCTTTGAGATCTCCGGGGTGATCTTAACCACTTCGTAGATGCCCACCCTTCCCTTGTAGCCGTTACCGCACTTCTCGCAGGCGCCGGGCCCGAAAATCTCCAAGCCGGTGTCCACATCCTCCTCCGTGAATCCGGACTCGATCAACGCATTCTTGGGGATCTCCAGCAGTACCTTGCAATCACAGAGGCGTCGAGCGAGCCGCTGAGCGACGATCAGGTTGACGGCGGTTGCCAGGTTGAAGGAAGCGACTCCCATCTGTCTTAGTCGCGTCAGTGTCTCGGGGCACTGTTGGTGTGCAGGGTGGAGAGTACCATGTGTCCGGTTTGTGCCGCCTTGATGGCGATGGTTGCAGTCTCGAGATCCCTTATTTCACCCACCAGCACGATGTCCGGGTCCTGTCTCAGGAATGACCGCAGGGCCGTCTCGAAAGTCAGCCCGACTTTGTGGTTCACATTACACTGATTGACCCCGTCGAGGTTGATCTCAACCGGATCTTCCGCTGTTGAGATATTCAGTTCCGGGGTGTTGAGAATAACAACCCCCGTATAGAGGGATACGGTCTTGCCGCTGCCGGTGGGGCCGGTGACCAGGAACAACCCCTGAGGTTTGTGCAGCGCTTCCAGAAAGAGTTCTTTCTGGTCCGGCTCGTAACCGAGTTGATCGATTCCCATCTTGGCACTGCTGGGGTCCAAGATTCGCATAACGACCTTTTCACCAAACAGTACCGGCAGCGTGTTCACCCGGAAATCGATCGACTTGGATTTGGAGATTTTCAACTTGATGCGCCCATCCTGGGGGACGCGACGTTCGGAGATGTCCATCTGGGACATCACCTTGAGCCTTGCCGCGATTCTCGGTGCCAGATTGACCGGTACCTGAGCCACTTCATGGAGAACGCCATCGGTCCGGAATCTTACCCGGTAGGACTTTTCGAAGGGTTCGAAATGGAGGTCGGATGCGCCTTGTTTGATGGCATCCAACAGCATCTTCGTTATAAAACGCACCACTGGCGTTTCGTCTGCACTGGATACCACTTCATCCTCGCCGCCGCCGCCGTCTTCATCGACAGCTTCCATGTCCATATCCAGTTCCTCATCACTGAGGTCACCGAGGCCGCCTCCCTCCTGTGCCTCCAGGAACGATTCGATAAAGGCGCTGAGCTTGTCCTCCTCAACCAAAATTTCTTCAGTCGTTACGCCGGAGTGAAACTTGATATCGTCCAATGCCTTGGTGTTGGTGGGATCGGATACCGCCACGAACAGCCTGTTGCCGCGGTGAAATATGGGCATGGCGTGCGTGGCGCGGATGATCTTTTCATCGACAAGGTTGGTGGGAATGGAGTCTGGATCGAGCACGGATAGATCCATGAGGGGAACACCGAACTCTTCTGAAGCCGCGTTGGCAATTTCACTTGCCTGGACCAGATCCTTTTGGACCAGGTGGGTTACAAATGGTACCTTGGTTTTGGTAGCCTCCTGCAAGGCTTCCTGTGCGATAGTTTCGTCCAGAAGGCTGTCTTCAACGAGTCTTCTGGCGAGTCCGCTGAGTTGTACCGGGTTGGCGGCCATAGATTGTGAATTCCGAGATGGATTAGTTCCAAGAAAAATCTTCTGCTACACTACTTAAGAAGTTTACAACTAGGTTGGACATGTGTCGATAGAGTGTCGTCAGAAATGGGTGAGCGGTATTCGAGGGCCCATTTGTGACAAAAATTGTCACTTTCTGACCCTCGTGGAGTTAAATGACCCCGTTATTGGAAGTATCTGAAGGAAAGCCACATTTTCGATTAGATATTGGGTGGCATGGATATTGCTCGATTAATGGCACAGACTTGCTGTCCTGTCATACATCATGGATGTAATGCATAAGTACCGGGAGTCTTAACTAAGTTCACACAAATGGAGATATGCCCATGAATGCCAATAAACTGCAACAAGGATTTACCTTGATTGAATTGATGATCGTGGTTGCGATCATTGGTATCTTGGCCGCAGTTGCCTTGCCTGCCTATCAGGATTACATCAAGACAGCTAATATGACCAAGGTCAACGCGCATTACGAAGAGGCTGTTCGCCTGACTCGTACTACCTACGTTAAAGGTTTCACCCAAGTCTCTTTGGGTCTGACCTCTACCGTACCTGGAACCGACGCAGGTTGGGAAGCCATATACAACCGTGGCGGCAACCTGGCTCCCGGTGGTGGATCTGCTTACTTGCTGGGTGATACAACCGGCAACGCCAAAGGCGCCATTGGTATCTCAGGTGGCTACGTCGCCGGCGCTGAACAGATGGTCATCACACGCCCAGCGTATGAAGACTATGCAACTAAAGTCACCAGCACCATCGTTGCGGCTTCAGAAACCTAAGCCAACTTATCTGGTGGTTTGAACGACTGGAGGAGACTTTGTCTCCTCCAGTTTTTTTTGTTTGACACGGAGACAACTTCGTTAAATGATGCCAAGGTGGTATTGGGTCAGGGCAGGAATGAGGAGAGTGGCGCATGAATGGGATCAAGCCGATGGTTAAGACTCCTGGATTCTCATTGGTCGAATTGATGATAGCCGTTGCCGTCATTGGTATTATCGGTGCGATAGCGGTTCCGTATTTTTCTGACTACATGGATACTGCCAGCCAAGGAGTTATGCGGAACAATATCGAATCCATTCGTCTGTTTGAAGAGGAGCGAAAACTCTCGTTAGGTGCCTATGTCGCAGGTACCTATGATCCGGCCGATCCGGATAATGGCAGCGGCCTAAAAAAGGTATTGGGTTGGTCACCACGCACAACTGAAGACAAGATCACATACGTGGTCGACAATGTGACCAGCAATGGCTACAGATTCACCGCCACCGGTGATGATGGTAGCACCGTTGTAGTAACGTCGCCGTAGAGGGGTAGTCTCAGTGCTCCATGATGGCTCCGCCATCCTGGTTGATTGATTGACCGTGAATCCAGGACGCGGCTTCAGTACAGAGATAGGCGACAAACTCACCCACTTCATCATCGGATCCCCATCTTCCAACCGGGTCACTCGGGCGGGAACGTACCGGTCTGTTGTCGGGACTAACTGCATCCATTCTCGATGTGGCCACAGCACCCGGGCAGACGCAATTCACGTTGATGCCGCTCGGACCCAACTCCCTTGCCATGCTCTGAGTCATGCCGACAATGGCAAAATTGGCAGCGTTATAGGCCAGGGTATTGGCACTGCCTCGCTTACCGGCAACGGAAGAAATATTGACTATCTTGCCTCCTTCATCCTGAACGTAAAGCTGGCGAACTACAGCCTGGGTACAAAGGAAGGTACCGCGCACCTTCACATCCACAACGCGCTGAAACAGTTCCGTATCCAGGTCAGCGATGGCTACCCTATCCTCACCGCGTGCAATAGCGGCATTGTTGATGAGAATGTCTATGCGGCCAAACTCGGCCAACACATCTGCGACAGCCTTGTCCACTTGCTCTCTGTCGGTTACGTCGAAGACCAACGGCAGCGCACGTCTGCCTAATGCTCTCACCTGCTCAGCACTGCTTTCCACGTCCTTCCAGTTAACGGCTTTTTCGTCGTCAGGAAAGGACGCCGGGTCACGCCCTGTACCGGTCAGCACGACATCCGCTCCCAGCCGTGCCAGCGCCAGCGCACTGGCCCTACCAATACCACGCAGCCGACCAGCACCGGTTACCATTGCCACTTTCCCATCCAGTTCAGCCATCATCCACTCCTCCACCATGGTTCTCTGCAAAGAGAATACCGGTGTTATGGCGCCATTCTTACTGCTATTATCATGGGTATCCGTAAACAACATTGGTGCCGGAAAGTGGACTCGAACCACCGACCAATTGCTTACGAAGCAACTGCTCTGCCAACTGAGCTATTCCGGCTACACTGAGCATTGTAGCAAATGTATTTAGAGAGAGGTGCCGGAACGTGGAGTCGACTGGGCCGTCACACGGGGTCCGTCACACGGCCACCGACCAATTGCTTACGAAGCCACTGCTCTGCCAACTGAGCTATTCCGGCTACACTAAGCATTGTAGCAAATGTATTCAGAGAGAGGTGCCGGAAAGTGGAGTCGATGGTCCGTCACACGGTGGTCCGCACACGGTGGTCCGTCACACGGCCACCGACCAATTGCTTACGAAGCAACTGCTCTGCCAACTGAGCTATTCCGGCGATAGCATGCATTGTAGCAAATGTGACAGCAATCACCTCCCTCAACATTGAATTCACTCTGATGCAAACCACGACTCGTGAACACTTGACGCTAGCCGCCACAGCGCTTGCGTTTACCGTGGCTATACTGTTTCGGGGGCCCGGGGACAATCTGCCGCTTCTGGCATACAGCAGTCTCTTTCTGTTGACCGCTATCTGGATCCAATTCGGTTTCAGAGGCTCGCGCATACAGATATGCTGGGGCATCCCCCACACTGTCGCGGTGTCCTACATCATCTGGATGGGGTTGGCCATAAACTGGAGTACGCTTCCCGAAAACAGCTTCTTCATGTTCTGGGTATTGGCCAGCATGCCGTTGGTATTCGTCCTGGTGAGCCAGATGAATGATCGCATGTGGAGTCGCCTGTTTCTCTTGTTGCAGGTTGCTGCTCTGCTATCAGCCCTCTGGGGCATCTCAGAATTCATCAACTTAAAACGTCGCGCCAACGGTCCCCTGATAGACCCGAACGCATGGGCAGCCATGCACAATATCTTTTTCTTCGCTGTGCTATTCCGCTATCTCGTGCAGAAAGAGAGTTCCTGGCTGCAGAACAGAGCTCAAGAAGTTGCTCTGTTACTGTTTGCAGCCGCTCTCTTCTGCGCGTATTCCAGAGCGGGGACGGTTGTCTGGCTGCTAATTTTCCTGACGTCGTCGATGGTGGTGTTGGCAGCCAGGCAGGGGGGTAAGAAAATGCTGCTTGCCGGCATGCTCGCGCTGCTCAGCTACTCGATGGTACACGGCTACGCCAGTCAGGCAGAAGCATCTCATGCTGAGGGCTACACGCTGAACGTAAAGGACAAAGCCTGGAGCCTGCGGTTTGCACAATGGCAATCCGCCTGGCAGGTCTATCGCGAGCATCCCTACACAGGCTCCGGTCTCGGTACCTTTAAGGTGCAATACCCGCTGCATCGAACCGATGCGGATCTGAGCACCCTCGGCAATTATGTACACAACGATTACCTGCAGTTCCTGCAGGAAGGAGGACCGATTCAGCTTGTATTCCTGCTGAGCCTGCTCTGTTTCCTCGGCTGGCTTTTTGTCACCCGGTTAGTTCTGTTGGTCAAAGGCAGTAGATCTCCCGTTCACCTGGAGATGGTGGGTTTGATCCTGGCCATGGGGACAGCACTGACCCACGCTCTGCTGACCTTCACGCTTTTGCAGATGCTGATCGAGTTTCTGCTGGGGCTATTGCTGGCGCGGATATGCAGACTTGCGTTTCCACAGCAGCAGACCACCTGGCAGAACCCACGGCCGCAGTTCACTGCAATCGCACTGGGATTGCTGCTGTATATGCCCTGGTCCGTGCTCGCCATGGATAGCCTCTCGTCGGCGCTGATATACAAACACAAGTGGATACCCTTCGCAGACAGCATTCGGGAGGATGAATTGCGAATGTATCGCACGCTGGATTGGCTGGTCACTCTTCGTCCCGGTTATGCCATCAATCATATCGCCCTGGCAACTATTTACCGGCGGAAGAAGGATCAACAGACCGATCCGGAGGCCATCAAATCTCTGGCGATCACCTCGGCCATCTTGTACCGGCGGGGCCTCGACGTAAATCCGTGGCTGCATATGATCTACATCTATTACGCAGACCTGCTGGATGAACACCCGGAAATCGGTATTGAACTGGAGTTGGTGGACGATCCGATTGCGATCCTACAGACGGCCATTGATCTTGCCCCTGTATACCTGGAGCCCTATCTCGCGCTGGCGGCTCGGTATGAACGCAGAGGTGATGCAGAAATGGCGTTCAAGCTACTGAAGGAGCAGGCCCTGCCGTGGGTGGATCTCAGGCACTGGAATTATGAAGATAGTCAAGTACCGTTCCTGCGCAAGCTGTTGGAGCTGTCGGAGCAGTTCGGCGACAGGGAATTGACTGAGCACTTGCGGCAACGGCTGGCATCATCGCCCGCCAGTGACTAACGACGGCATTCAGCCTTAGTCAAAGTGGCGGAGGAATCTCGACGATATCGACGAATTGACCACTTTCGGGGCTCATGCCAATAAAGGCATCTCGATAGCGGGAATGAATTGGGACGAATACATAATCTTCTACGGATCCGCCGTGTTTCTCGAGCCAGCGATCCAGATTCTGTTTTTCATCCCGCTCTCTCAGTTCTTGCTCTGTGGTGCCATGTTGCAGCACATCTTCTAAACTGGCCTGCAGAGGAGTAAACAGAGGTTCATAGATCCAGGCCGGGATTCTATCCTGGACAAGGATTCGGCTGAAGTCGGCCCTCTCGATGGGTGAATCGGGCATTTTGATGTAGATCTTGATCGGTAGTTTGTCCGTATACTTGGACAGGTCGGGAACCGGCCGACCGTAACGGCTAAAAGTGTCGGCGCTTGTGCTGTAGAAGTGTTGGTCGTAATAGATAAAGAACAACGGGCGTTCGGAATAGACGACGTAAACTCCCGCCATCAGGCAGATGGACTGGAATAGACCGATGAGAGTCAGATCCAGTTTCAGACCCGGTTTGCCGACTTTGAAGACCATAAGTGTCAGGCTTGGGCCGAGGATTAGATCAACGCCGATGATAATCCGCATGCCTTCCCAGCCGCCATCGATCGAGTAGAAGAAACTGGGAAACCAATGTGCCAGAACCAGGTAGGCCAGGAAGACGAACACGACCAGGCTGATGCCCAGATGATACAGTGCAGCTCGATAACGTGACAGAACCGACCTCCTACAACCCGATTAGCCTGAAAGCTGAATGTCGATTATCACAATAAATTCAACCGCATGGAAAGATCCACAGCCTGACAATTCTTGGTCAAGGCTCCCATAGAGATGTAATCGATGCCGGTTTCAGCAAGAGCGATTAACTCCTCGTCACCTTCCACGCCTCCGGAAGCTTCCAGCTTGATTGGGTGGTTGACGGCATCGACTGCAAAACGCACGTCTTGCAGAGGAAAGTTGTCCAGCATGATAACGTCTGGCTCAGCATCCACGGCCTGACTGAGCTCCTGCAGGTTTTCCACCTCGACTTCCAGCAGTGCTTTCGGGTGCGATTTGCGCGCTAGTTGCACAGCTGCAGAGATGGAACCACAAGCTGAAATGTGATTCTCCTTTATCAGGAAGGCATCGTACAGACCCATGCGATGGTTGAAACAGCCGCCACATGTCACGGCATATTTCTGTGCTCGCCTTAGTCCGGGCAGCGTCTTGCGGGTGTCCAGCAGTTTAACGTTGGTGTGTTTCACTAGATCGCTGTAATGGCGACTGGCAGTCGCCGTAGCCGATAGTGTTTGCAGAAAATTCAGAGCGGTTCTTTCGCCGCTGAGAATCGTTCCGGCTTGACCCGTAACGGAGAACAGCACCTGTCCCGAAGAGACCTCAGCCCCATCTTCCACCAACCAATCAAGGGTCAGGCGGGCATCGATTTGGCGATAGACTTCGTCCACCCACGGTCGGCCACAAATCACCGCAGCTTGTCGCGTGATCGCTGAACCCTGGGCATTCAAATCAGGAGTGATCAATCGAGCAGTGATATCATCCTCACCGATGTCCTCCGTCAAGGCAAACTCCACCATCCGTGCGATGTCGCTGGCTAACTCTTCACTTAGCTGCATTGTTGGCATCACTGCTTGATACGTCACTATTTCTTCGGTTGGTTTACTGCCTAGTGGCCATATTGGCGAAGCGTGAGCGTGTTACCGCGTTGGATAAACTCTATCTGCTTCAGAGCGCTCATTCCCAATAGTATACCTTGAGGCTGCATATTTGGGTTAATGCTGGCACGGATGTCGTTAAGACGAATGTCACCGATGGTGAGTTCGGCAATGCGTGTTGGATACACGGTTATGGGACCGTTGGCCGTCATCGCCTGGGACCGCTTGCCCATTCTGAGATTCAGGTATTCAGCGGTCCTGATGGGGATTACCACGTCGGTAGCGCCTGTGTCGAGCAGGAACTCCACCGGTTTTCTATTGATCGTTCCGCTGACTACATAGTGACCGGATCGACTTCGTTCAAGCACCACCTCTATGTGATTGGTTGTCTGACGGCTCTGTGGTGATCGGTTTGGGTTTCTCTGCTCGTCTTCCAGATCAGCAAAGAAAACCGTCATCAGCGCCATGGCGATTACGCATGCGATCAGCAGCATACCACGCCCCAGGTTTTTTCCGGGCTGCATCTCCATTCCACATCTTCCCGATCAGGTAAGGTTAGACGACCGACCCATTCTCATGCACTCACTTATGTCAGATAAGGGTAGTATATCCAATGACCACGAAGGGTGTTAAGGTGCGGCTCGAGGGACTGCAATGTTGTTAGAGATCTCAGATCACTACTTCAAAGAAGCTCTGCAGATAGCGTCACCCAACTGGGATGATCGCTACGGCCAACCCGATGGTCCAAGCGGAGGAGCCCTAGCTGTTGGCTTGATTGTGATCCACAATATCAGCCTGCCTGCCGGTCACTTTGGTGGTCGTTTCGTTGAAGATCTCTTTTGCAACACCTTAACAGCTGACAGTCATCCTGACTTTAGCGACCTGATGGAACTGAGAGTTTCATCTCACCTGCTGATCAGAAGAGCAGGTGAATTGGTGCAGTTTGTACCTTTCCACAAGCGTGCCTGGCACGCGGGCGCATCAACTTACGACGGCATGGACAACTGCAACGATTTTTCCATTGGAATTGAGTTGGAGGGAACCGATCACTGCCCCTATAATCCTGTGCAGTATCGTCTGTTGGTTGACGTCTGCATGAGTTTGATTGCAGCATATGACAAGTTAAACGAAGACAACATCGTTGGCCACAGTGACATAGCGCCTGGCAGAAAAACTGATCCAGGCGTCTGTTTCGACTGGGATCTGTTTCGACACTTGCTGAGAGATTCGCAATTATGAAGTTCATCGTTATCTTGCTGATCGTTTGGCTGAATCGTTATTGGGTTGGCGACAACCCCCTGCATCAGCGCGGCTGGTTCGATCGGTACAGAGTCTGGATCACCAAGCAGGATTTTGTCGCCGGCATACGTCCCAACAGCCAGTTTCTGCTGTTGGTGGGACTTCCCTCGGTAGCAGTTGTGGTTCTCTTCTGGCTTATCGAAGATTGGCTGTGGGGATTGGTGTGGATGGCTGCCAACCTGGTGGTGCTTGGATACTCGGTTGGGCTCAGTCTGTCGGAGTCCAGACTGCAGGATCACCTGCAATGGCTAAGAACACTGAAGCCGGGAGACCAGTTGGAAGAGGCGCAAAACTATCATCAGGATTTTCAAGAGGAGATGATCTACGATGAATTTGAGAGTCTCTATCCGGTGTTCTTCTGGTTTATCCTTGCCGGTCCGGCCGGCGCGATTTTCTACCGCTTGTGCAGACAGTATTTCTCCAGTCTGGAGGATGAGGAATCGGATTCAGTCACGGTGGGTCAGGTCATCCACTTCCTCGATTGGTTGCCCGGTCGGATCAGTGCTCTCTTCTTTGCGTTGGTGGGAGATTTTACTCGTTGCATTCGCCCCTGGGTTGTCTCGCTGTCAGAATGGCAGGTCCCGGTGAAAGAGGTATTGGGAGATATCGCGTCGGCTGCGTTGGGAGCGCCTGACGCTGAACAGGCGGATATCAGACAATTCATGCTCGATGCCGAACGGGAAGTTTTTGTGCTGCGGGATCTGCTCAACAGAACGCTCATCTGCTGGATCGGTTTGATTGCAGTCCTTGCTCTGCTTGGCGCGCTGTAATGCACTCGATCCAGTGACCGCTGAGAACAGATCAAGTAATCCATGAGGTACCGGCCGCTCTGTTTGCTAACGGGTGCAGTTGTGCTGTGCAGCGCCGAGTTGGCATGCAGTGACGAGATTGTCGTGGTGGATGACATAGGCCGGACGGTCAGCGTGTCTGAACCAGCTATGCGACTGGTCAGCTTGTCCCCGCACATCACGGAAATGTTGTTTTCGATCGGAGTCGGTGATCGAATTGTCGGTACCGTTCGATTCTCTGACTATCCTGCAGAGGCAGCTGCAATCCAGCGAGTAGGCGATGCATTTTCCGTTAACATCGAAATGCTGATGCAACTGGAGCCAGATCTGGTTGTCGCCTGGCATACCGGTGGCTCAGGCAGGACGATTAACAAGATCGAATCCCTGGGAGTTCCCGTCTATTTCAATGAGGCGAGTAATCTCGCCGGGATTGCTGAAAGTGCGGCCAAGATTTCGGTCTTAGCCGGCATTGCAGAGGCGGGTGCAGCTAAGGCACAACAGTTTCGGCGCAAGTTACAGTTGATCAGGAAGCAGCATCAATCTGACCGCAGAGTGAAAATATTCTATCAGATATCGGATCTAAATCTGTACACGGTGAACAGGCATCATCTGATAGGTGAAGCCATTGCGCTCTGTGGCGGCGACAACATTTTTGCAGATTCGATCATCAAGGTTCCACAGGTGAGTGTAGAGGCAGTTATCGCAGCCAGTACGGACCTGATTGTGTTTAGCAGCGGGAGTGACCCCACTGACGATCACTGGACCAGCCGTTGGCAACCTTTCGCAACGATTCCAGCAGTCGCCAACGGACACCTCTACAGCTTGCCTGCCGCGATCATTACCCGGCCGAGTTTTCGTATGGCAAGCGGCATAGAGAGACTTTGCGAACTGATCGACAAGGCAAGATCGCAATCTCCGGTAAAGGAGTAGCTGCGGAGTGCACCGAAATGTCATCTGAACATTCGATGAGGATAGGCATAGATCTGGGCGGATCCAAGACCGAGGGGATCCTGCTGGGGGGGAACGGCGAGATCCTTATTCGAAAGAGAGTAGCGACACCGTCAGGTGACTACCGAGGTATAGTCGCTGCGGTGACAGCATTGGTTGAGGAACTGGAAGCAGACGTCGATGATAAGCTGCCGGTAGGCATTGGCACACCCGGCGCAATTTCTCTGAAAACCGGCCGCATGAAAAACTGCAATGCCACATGCTTGAACGACATGCCATTGAAAGAAGATTTAGATCGCTCGTTGGAACGACCCGTCAGAATTGCCAATGACGCTGACTGCATGACCCTGTCGGAAGCCAGTGATGGTGCCGCGGCTGATTTTGAAAATGTGTTTGGCGTAATACTCGGTACTGGAGTGGGCGGGGGAGTGTGTATACACGGGAGTCTGGTGTCCGGCATAAATGCCATTGCCGGGGAGTGGGGCCATACGACTCTGCCTCTGTCAGCCTATCAGTGCGATCAGAGTCAAGATCTCCAAGCTCCCAAACCGGCGCTAAGATCCTGTTTTTGTGGCCGTTACGATTGTGTCGAAACCTATCTGTCAGGTCCGGGGCTGCAGCGTACTTATTTGGAGACGTCAGGTTCAGAGTTGAGGGTGGAACAGATCGTGGAACTTGCATCTACGGATGACGCTGTTGCCGTGGCTGTGCTCGAGCAGTACAGCAACCTGTTGGCTCTCGCTCTGTCCAGCGTCATCAATATCCTGGATCCTGCAGCGATCGTGTTAGCCGGCGGCCTTTCCAATATGCAGTCGCTGTACAACAAGGTACCGGAATACTGGTCAAGTTATGTCTTTTCAGATCAGATATCCACCAGGTTGTTGCAGTCAAAACACGGTGATTCCAGCGGTGTCAGAGGTGCCGCCTGGCTATGGCCCAAGACATAGGACCCGGGGTCTCGCACTTGGTGAACGGCTCCTGACTCGCCGGAGGAGGCAGAAATGAATGATTTCGTCGATGAAGATCCTCTGGAAACTCAGGAATGGCTGGACGCACTACATTCCCTGATTGAAAAAGAGGGTGTTGAAAGAGCTCAATATATTCTGCAAAGGCTGTCGGCGAAGGTCACCGAAACAGGTGCACAGCTACCGTACGCAATAACGACTCCCTATCGCAATACCATCCCCGTCAGCAAAGAAGCGCGTATGCCTGGCGACCTGTTCATGGAGAGGAGGATACGCTCTCTTATCCGCTGGAATGCCATGGCGATGGTTATGCGGGCCAATCTGAAGGACAGTAGCCTGGGCGGCCACATATCCAGTTTTCAATCCAGTGCAACCCTTTACGATGTGGGCTTCAATTACTTCTTTCGGGCCCCTAACGATCACCATAAGGGAGATCTCATCTATATTCAAGGTCATGCGGCACCGGGGATTTACGCACGTTCCTTCCTGGAAGGCCGATTTGACGAGGAACAGTTGGACGGCTTCAGGCAGGAAGTGGAAGGCGGCGGGCTGTCGTCATATCCGCATCCGTGGCTGATGCCTGAATACTGGCAATTCCCCACTGTATCCATGGGCCTCGGGCCACTGCAGGCCATCTATCAAGCCCATGTCATGAAGTATCTCAACTATAGAAAACTGTCAGATTCCGGGGACCGTAAAGTATGGGTTTTCGCCGGAGATGGTGAAATGGATGAACCGGAATCCCAGGGCGCGATAGCCTTGGCTGGCAGGGAGAAGCTGGATAACCTGATCTTCGTTATCAACTGCAACCTGCAACGACTGGATGGCCCCGTTAGGGGGAACGGTAAGATTATTCAGGAACTGGAAGGGATCTTCCGGGGAGCTGGCTGGAATGTAATCAAGGTGGTCTGGGGGAGGTGGTGGGACGCGCTGTTTGACAAGGACAAGTACGGCGTGCTGCAACAGCGCATGGATGAGGCAGTGGACGGCGAGTATCAGAATTACAAGAGTCGCAGCGGCGGCTATACCAGGCAACATTTTTTTGGCAAGTACCCGGAGCTGCTGAAAATGGTCGAGCATCTGACCGATGACGACATCTTCAGGCTCAATCGAGGGGGACATGACCCCTACAAGGTGTATGCGGCCTATTCAGCAGCGGTAGAGCAAAAGGGGTTGCCCACAGTGATTCTCGCCAAAACGGTGAAAGGCTATGGTATGGGACTTGCCGGTGAATCGATGAATTACACCCACGCAGTCAAAAAGTTAGACATGACGAGCCTGAAAGATTTTCGGGATAGATTTGGAATTCCGATACCCGATTCGGACCTGGACGCGGTTCCCTATTATCGGCCTCCTGCCAATAGTCCGGAGATGGAATATCTCAAGGAGAGGAGGAAGGCGCTGGGCGGATTCCTGCCTCAGAGGAGAGCAGATTTCGAACCATTGAAGATTCCAGGTCTTGATTCTCTGAAGAATCTGTTAGCCGGTACGGGCAAAAGAGAGATCTCGACCACCATGGCTTTTGTGCGACTCTTGTCAAATCTAATCAAGGATAAAGGCATCGGTGAGAAAATCGTACCGATCATTCCGGACGAAGCACGTACCTTCGGCATGGAGGGGATGTTTCGCCAATTGGGTATTTATTCATCCGAGGGTCAACTGTACGAACCCACCGATGCAGATCAAGTGATGTATTATAAGGAAGATATCGACGGTCAGGTGCTTGAAGAGGGGATCAACGAGGGAGGCGCCTTTGCAGCCTGGTTGGCAGCAGCTACCTCCTACAGCAATAACCGTTATCCGCTGATCCCGTTCTACGTCTTCTATTCCATGTTCGGATTTCAGCGTATTGGCGATCTCTGTTGGGCGGCCGGGGATCTGCAGGCGCGGGGTTTTCTGATGGGCGGTACCGCAGGCAGAACCACGTTGAACGGTGAAGGCTTGCAGCATCAGGACGGCCACAGTCATGTCCTCGCTTCGACGATTCCCAACTGCGTTAGCTACGATCCGGCCTTTGCTTACGAACTGGCGGTGATCGTACATGCGGGTATGGAACAGATGTTCGTTAAGAAGGAAGCCAGGTTCTACTACATCACGCTGATGAATGAGAATTATCCTCAGCCGGAAATGCCGGATGGGGCGATGAGTGGCATCATCAAGGGAATGTATCTGCTGCAGAGGAATTTACAGGCTGGAGGGGAAGCCCCGACTGTTCAGCTGCTCGGTTCAGGAACGATACTGAGGGAAGTGTTGGCAGCAGCAACATTATTGCAGTCGGAATTTGGCATTTCTGCCGACGTTTGGAGTGTCACCAGTTTCAATGAGTTGCGCAGAGAGGGTCTGTCCGTCACTCGCTGGAATATGTTGCACCCGCAAGCAAAGCAAAAGAAGAGTTATGTAACCGAGTGTCTCGAAAATACCCAAGGTCCGGTGGTCGCATCAAGCGATTACATGAAAATCTACGCGGATCAGATAAGGGAGTTCGTGCCACGTGACTACGGCGTGCTGGGCACTGACGGATTCGGTCGCAGCGATAGCCGTGAAAAACTGCGTCGTTTTTTTGTAGTGGACAGATATTTCATCGTGCTGGCGGCATTGCGGGCACTGGCGGCTGAAGGGATTATCGAGTCCAAAGAGATTACCAAAGCGTTGCAGATGTTCGATATCAAAGCCGACCAACCAGATCCAGCGCTGAGCTGATAAAGTCGTTAAATGAGCAAACTAAAAGAAATTCTGGTTCCGGATGTCGGCGAGGCGACAGACGTTGAAGTGATTGAAATTCTGGTTGCGGTAGGTGACAGGGTTGGTACGGACGAGTCACTGGTTGTATTGGAATCCGAAAAAGCCAGCATGGAGATTCCGAGCCCAACAGATGGTGAAGTTGAGCGTATCCAGGTTCAGGAAGGCGATAAGGTAGAGGAGGGGGACTTAATCCTGGAACTGTCCGTGCAAGCTTCCCCAAACAATCAAGCGCAGAGCTCGGGCGGTGTTGCCGGAGGATCGAAGGAGAGTGCCGGCCACCAATTGGAAACTGTAAGAGTTCCGGATGTGGGAGAAGCGAAGGACGTGACGGTGATAGAAATCCTGGTAGGTGCGGGAAGTCCCGTTGAAGCTGATGACTCCCTTATTGTATTGGAATCGGACAAGGCCAGTATGGAGATACCTTCTCCCTGTGCCGGGATTGTCACATCGATCCTGCTAAGTGTGGATGACCAAGTCGAGGAGGGGGATGACATACTGACCATTGAAACGGAATCCGTTCCTCGGCTAACGGACAGTGTGCGGAGCAAAAGTCAGAGCGTGCAGAGCAAAAGTCAGAGCGTGCGGAGCAAAGGTCAGGTAGTGGAGAAGCGCCCTGCTGCCGACACATCGGTCATTGCACCCCAAGGGAGTAAGGTGCACGCGGGTCCCGCAGTAAGGAAACAAGCCAGGGAATACGGTGTGGATCTAATGGCCATCGTCGGTAGCGGGACCAAGGGTAGGATTCTGAAGGAAGACGTTAAAGCCCACGTGAAGCAACAGCTGGATCGAACGCGTTCGGGAGAGGACGGTGCCGGGATCCCGAAAGTGCCGCAAGTGGATTTTGCCAAGTTTGGTGCAATTGAAATCCTGCCCCTGTCGCGCATCAGAAGAGCGAGTGCCAAGAATCTGCACCGCAGCTGGCTGAATGTTCCCCACGTAACACAATTCGATGAAGCAGACATCACGGAACTGGAAGAATATCGCAAACAACAGAATCTGGAATTGTCTGAAAAGGGCGTGAAGTTGACTCCCCTATCCTTTTTGATAAAGAGCGTGGTCAGCACACTTAAGGAGTATCCTCAATTCAATGCATCCCTGCACCCTGATGGCGAGCAGATGATCCTAAAGAAGTACATTCATATCGGTATCGCCGTGGAAACAGAGGAGGGCCTGGTGGTACCGGTGATCAGAGATGCTGACTGCAAGGGTCTGGAGCAGCTAGCCATAGAGAGTGCCGAACTGGCCCGACAGGCAAGGGATAAGAAGCTTCCGCTGGATGCGATGCAGGGCTGCTGCTTTACCATCTCCAGTCTTGGCGGAATCGGGGGAACTGCCTTCACCCCCATCGTTAACGCCCCGGAGGTGGCTATCCTGGGCGTATCGAGGGCAACCGTCAAACCCATCTTCGATGGGGAGAACTTCCAGCCCCGCACGATGTTGCCCCTATCCCTCTCCTATGACCACCGAGCCATCGATGGTGCGGAAGCGGCCAGATTCACCAGCCACCTGTCAAAAATGCTCTCGGATGTCAGGCACATGCTGCTGTAAGTTCAACGCTTCCTGTCCCACAGAATCTCCCCCTGATCACTGGCGTTAGCAAGGGTTCTGGCAATCACGAAGAGGAGATCTGAAAGTCTGTTCAGGAAGGCGATGCAGCAGGGATTGACCTCGCTATCGTCGGCGAGCGCGTTGGCGAGCGACACCACCCGCCGTTCCGCACGGCGGCAGACACTGCGCACGATGTGGCAGATGGCAGCAGCTTCTGAACCTCCCGGTAATACGAAGTTTTCTAACGAGGGCAGATCCGTGTTCAATCGTTGCGTGTGATCGTCCAGGACAGATACATGGCTGTCCGATATGATCCGGTGGCCGGGTATGGACAGTTCACCCCCCAGGTCGAACAATCGCTGCTGACAATCCAGGAGCAGTGACTTCAGATCGTCATCTTCATCAACTTCAGCCGCCAGCAAACCTACCCAGCTGTTCAGTTCATCGACTGTCCCGATAGCTTCGATGCGTGCGTCATTCTTGGCCACCCGGGTACCATCGCCGAGCCCGGTGGTACCCGAATCTCCTGTGCGGGTAACTATTTTTGAAAGACGTTTCGCCATGCGCCGTCGTTGCAGTGTTCGCTGTTGAGTGAGACCGTCTAAAAACTGTAGCTGAAATGAATATGATACCTTCTTTCCGGTGAGGGGTAGAAGGTTTTGACCCCATCGAAGCGCAGCGCGGTGTATTCGCTGTAACGCTTATCGGTGAGATTATCTGCCCTAAAGGACACGGCCCAATTGTCATTCACATAGCGTACATTGCCGTTGAAGACCGTATATCCGCCCTGGCTACCTTCAGTATTGCCAAAATCACCATCGGCATACCTGTCACCTGCGTATTGAGCTTCCAGGAACAGCGACCATCCTGGTCGAGGCGTGAAGGTCACACCCAGGTTAGCCAGGTGCCTGGAGACGAATGGAATTCTCTGGCCCTCAAAAGCACCGTCGGTGAACTCGGAATCGATATAGTCGGCACGGGAACTGAGGGATAGATTGTCTGCCAGTTGCCAATCGATTGACAGCGTGATTCCCTTGCGCTCGGTATCGTCCAGATTGTTGTTGGCGCCGAAGAAGCCAAAGCCAATATCCGCTAGCGGATCGAATCCGATCTCATCCTCCAGCGTCAGGCTGTAGAGCATGGCACCGAGCTGAGTAGCTGTGCCCTGCCAATCGATTCCCAGTTCGAGTGATACGCCTGTCTGCGTTTCCAACTGAACCAGGTTGATGCCGGTAAACGTCAATTCGTCAGTTTTTGGGAATCGGTAGCTTCCCGCTCGTCTCAAGAAGAGTCTAGTTTGCTGGTTTGGGGAGTAGCTTATGCCGATTTCGTATACTGTTTCACTATCGTCGAAGCGCGCTCCACCGGGAAAGGTAAAGGTGTCTACGATCTCATTTTCCACCTCAGCGTGACGGACCCCTACCGTTGTGCTGGCAACTGAATTAAGGGGGTAGACAAGTTGAATATACTCGCTGGTCACTTTCTGATCGTTCGTGGTGGTAGCGATGAAACCGCCAAAATTCGATGCAAGCTGATACTCGTTGCTCTCAATGTCCGTTCCCAGAGTGACCATGAACGTCTCATATTGTCCAATCAATCTTGGATTGAATCCGATCATCTCCCTTTCCTGTTGAAATGGAGTGCCACCGGACAGCATGCCATCTGCATCTGACTGTCTACTAGTAATCTCTGCCAGCAGGGACCAATGAGGAGTTATCCGTTGATTAACGCCCGCTCTGGTGATGTCTGTGTCAGTATTGACGAAGTCAGTGGCAAACTGTGCCTGTTTTCTGCTCTGCACGACCTGGTCGCGCGTCAGAGCTCCTGGTAGCCGGAGATCCTCTTGGATTGTCTGATGCTCTATGAACAAGCTGCCGGAATCGTATTCATATCCCACGTTAGCGAAGATGTTGGTCAAGTCGAGATCGTTACGATCTCGGTAACCGTCTGAGCGCCTCTTCTCACCCGTTAGGCGAACTCTCAAACCGCCGTCGAACTGGTGGGTGACCGCTGCCTGCAGTTGTCTGCCTGCGTAGCTGGTGAGTCCGACTTCCAGATCGATGTCGGAATCGCCGGTAATCTTGGTGATGATGTTGACGACGCCGCCGATCGCCTGATCGCCGAACAGGACACCTGAACTGCCTTGGATAATCTCAATGCGTTGCACGTCCTTCAAAGCGATGCTGTTCAGCTCTGGGGGAGCCAGATCCGTGTTGTTGAGTCGTCGACCATCGATCATGATGAGAGTATTGGAACCGGCGGTAGCACCAAAACCGCGAAGACCGATCGTCGCCCGACTTCCATCGCCGTAATTGTCCTGGACTTGCGTGGTACCAATCGAACGCAGCAGGTCCACCAGATGTGAAGCGCCGGTCGCTTCAATCTGCGACCTGTCGATGATTTCAATACGGCCGGGAGTCAGTTGTTCGGTCTGGGCCGATCTGGTGGCACTCACGATTATGTTCGGAATGTCACTGCTACTGCTTGGGATGTCACTGGCCAGCAGTTGGTGGCAAAAGAAAAAGAGTGCGGCTAAAGCCATTGCACTTGGCAGCATAATAATCTCCTCAACGCCCGAAGGCATACACAACGAAAATTGTTTTGTGTTTGAGGAAGGGGATTTGGCGGGCCACGCTTGGTCAGGTCGCGCACGGCTCGTGCCATGCTTGGCTATCCACCAGATGTCGCCCTCCGCAACACCATTCGTCTGCATCAGGCCGGTTCCGGGCTTACGACTTGCGTCGATTACCGTTGCGGGGGCAGCACTGGATTGAACACCAGTTTCCCGTTTAAAGCCAAAGGCACCTGAGACAGTAAAAGGCTGGTTGAATGTAATGGCTAATGTCGCTTAGGTCAAGTCGACGTTGTATTTGGTTGACGTCATGCACCCTCGCCAGGAACAGAATATGCCCGGCCAACCATGGTCACCTGACTGCGGGACAGCACACTAAGAGGGAACCAACTCCCGAAGTTCATGCAGCAGTGCACGGTGTTCCGGTACGTCGATATTGCGGCGCAGGGCCTCGGAGCACAGGTACCCGTTGATGTAGTCCAGTTCCGTCCCTGTGCCCTTGAGCACATCCTGGCGCATGGAAGAAATATTGTTGCTGGTGGCTGCAGCGATGCGGGTCACTTCGTCATACAGGTTTGGCGTTGCAGAACCGGATAGCACCTCGGCCAAGACCAACTCTAACTCATCACACAGTCGAATAATTCTTGAATGCAACTCGGTCGCCAGAATCTCGCCATTGCGGCACTCGCGTACAACGGTCAAACCGTTGATCACGCAATTCACCGCCAGCTTGACCCACATGCGGCTGGCAATATCCTCATCCCAGAAGGCAGGTATGTTAAGTGCCAATAGGTCTGCTGCCTGACGCTTGGCCACCATCTGCTCCTGGTCAGCCAAGCGACCCAACCAGGTATCGCCATGGCCCGCATGCACGAGGTGAAACGGAGCTTTGCTGTAAGCTCCCTGACTGGTGATCGCTGTCATCACAGGTAAGTGCGGAAAGGCTTGATGAACGAGTTCATGCTGCCCCATGCCATTTTGCATGATAACGACGACCGAATATGATGTCAGGATGTGGCTGATGGACTGCAGCGCAGTAAGCGTGTCGTATGCTTTTGTGGTTACCAGGAGGGAGATCTTGTCCACAGTCAGGTCGTCGGCACTGATGCGTTCCGCCAGCGTTGCAGGGAAGTGATTTTCAATCGTGCCCTGTTCTCTATCCACCTTGATGGTCGAAGCTCGCAGAAACGATTCCTCGGCAGCCGCATCTTTGAGTATCAGGGTAACCGGGTGGTCAGCTTGATGCAGGTGACAGGCCCAAAGACCACCCATCGAGCCACATCCGATAATGTGCCAGTGGGAAGGTGATCTGCTGCTGTCCATGCGTGCCGGTTCGCTTCTTACATTAAAGACTATATAGTAACGCGTGCCAGAGAATTTTTGGCTTGGATTTCAAAGACTATTTCGCGCTATTTAAGGGGACTGTACATGCCATCTTTCGACGTCGTCTCGGAAGTAGATATTCAGGAAGTAAACAATGCCATGGATCAGGCAAATCGAGAAGTTACCACCCGTTTTGATTTCAAGGGTGTGGGCGCAAAATTTGAGCGGGAAGACAATCTCATTCAGATGACAGCGACTGAGGAATTCCAACTCAAGCAAATGCTGGAGATTCTGAAACTGAAGCTGGTGAAACGATCGGTAAACCTGGAATGCATGCAGATGGAAGATCCCGTGGCCAGCGGTAAACAGGTACACCAGCAGATCACGTTCCGTCAAGGTATCGATAGCTTGCTGGCCAAGAAGATGGTCAAAATGGTCAAGGATCAGAAGATGAAAGTTCAAGCAGCCATTCAGGGAGAGAAGATACGGGTCAGTGGAAAAAAACGGGATGACCTGCAGAGGATGATCGCAACGCTCAGGGAAATGGATGTGGATCTTCCCCTTCAGTTCATCAATTTTCGCGACTGAATACGCAAGGATTCAAGAGTACATTGACGGCGCACGCTGAACCCAGTTGGCGAGAAGTATTCAAGATATATTCTAACCGCCGGGTCATCAGTATGGTGTTCCTGGGGTTTTCTGCGGGTCTTCCCTACCTGCTTGTATTCTCCACTCTGACCGCCTGGCTGACCGAAGCGGGCGTGAGCCGCACCACGACCGGCTTTTTTGCTTGGGTCGGTATTACCTATTCGGTCAAGGTTTTCTGGGCACCGGTGATAGACCGTCTAAGAATCCCCTGGTTGACGCGGCGCTTGGGGAAACGTCGCAGCTGGATTTTGGCCGGACAGCTGGGCATCGCCTTCGGGCTGTTGGGAATCGCCCTGGTCGGCCCGGAAGGGGGGCTAACGACCGTTGCCCTACTGGCACTGCTGGTGGCATTTTCATCTGCTACTCAGGATATTGCAATCGATGCCTATCGTATCGAAGCGGTGCAGATCGATTACCAGGGAGCCATGTCTGCCGCTTATATTTTCGGATATCGGGTAGCTCTGTTGGCAGCCGGTGCTGGTGCGCTGTATGTGGCTGAATACTATAGCTGGCCTGTTTCCTATATGACCATGTTTGCGCTGATGGCCATCGGCGTGCTCACGGTGTTACTCATTCAGGAGCCGGACCTGATCGAATCTGCCACTGTAGCGAGTCAGGAAGGAAGGGTCATCGAGTTTTTGGCAAGATCCCAGCATCTGCCTGAATGGTTGCGGCAGTTGCAGGCCTGGATGATCGGAGCCGTGATCTGTCCCTTCACAGATTTTTTCAAGCGAAATGGTCGTTTTGCACTGGTGATTCTACTGTTCATCGCGCTGTTTCGTCTCAGTGATATTACCATGGGCATTATGGCGAATCCTTTTTATCTGGATCTGGGATTCTCGAAAGCCGACATTGCCAAATATGCCAAGCTATTTGGATTCTTCATGACCATAGCAGGTGCTGCTTTGTGTGGAGTACTGGTAGTTCGGTGGGGTGTGTATCGGCCATTGCTGATCGGTGCCGTAGCGGTAGCCCTGACCAATTTACTGTTTGCTCTACTGGCAACCCTAGAACCGGATATCGTCTGGCTGGCGGTGGTAATCAGTGCCGATAATATCAGTGGCGGCATGGCCAGCACTGCCTTCGTAGCCTACTTGTCAAGCCTTACCAATCGAGCATACACGGCCACCCAGTACGCCCTGTTCAGCTCTTTGATGACTCTGCCGGGAAAATTCATCAGCGGATTCTCCGGTGTGATTGTAGACAGCTACGGCTATCTCTACTTCTTTGTGTTCGCAGCCACTGTTGGTATACCGGCTATTCTGCTGGTGATTGTGCTGATGGTTCGACAGAAAAGGCTGGCGAAAGGATAGGGCGCTCGCTACCCGGTAGGTGCACCAGCCACCTGCATCACGGTAGTCAGGGTTTCCACTGGTAGCGAGACAGATCGATTCTGCCATTGAAGAAAACCACACCTTCCGCCTGCAACAGTTCCCGCTGCCTGCTGGTAGAGTGCGTGGACAGTTTTCCCCGGGCGTTGATCACTCTGTGCCAGGGCAAGCGGCTGCCATTGGGTAGTCTGGACATTACATAACCCACCAGTCTTGCCCCTCGCGGCAGATCCGCTAAAACCGCAACCTGACCATAGGTTGCCACTTTGCCTGGGGGAATGGTATGCACGATCTGCCAGATTCGTTCCCGCCGAGCGTGGGTCTTGTCCTTGCCATTCATGCCAAACAACCGCGTCGCGAAGAACGCCCATTGTATCTTTGCAGTGATATTTTCCACCAGCGGGCGACCCGGAAGAAATTTTGCCCCTCTCCTTGTGATCCAAGATTCTGACCATATATAGAAGCAGCACAAAGCATATGGCTGCGGTAGAAGGTGATTTCGGCGGGCAAAATCTGAGCTATGCATGCCGATCGCTGCCTCTGCCGGACTCTGTCAGTATTAAATCGACAAAGACCCCTTCAAAGTGGGTTTGAGCCTTGACTCCGCAGCTTGCATGACTATTATTAGCACTCTCTCGAATAGAGTGCTAATGGTGATGCGAAGCAGGCGGCACTTTGAGAGATGATTTTTCAAAAACAGTGAGGCAGTCTCTGCCTTTTTTGCATACCAAAGATGGGAGATCCAAATGAATATTCGTCCATTGCATGATCGTGTGGTGGTTCGCCGCACTGAAGAGGAAACAAAATCTGCAGGGGGAATCGTAATTCCCGATTCTGCAGCGGAAAAACCTTCACAAGGTGAAGTGCTCGCAGTCGGACCGGGAAAAAAGCTCGATGATGGCTCGATTCAAGCCATGGATGTGAAGAAGGGCGACAAGGTATTGTTCGGCCAATATTCCGGTAATACCGTGAAGTTGGATGGGGAAGAGCTGATGATCATGAACGAGAGTGAAATTTTCGGTGTAGTTGAATAAGACCAGCCTCTTAATTTTTTTAACATTTGGTTTAGATATAGGATAAGAAATCATGACCGCAAAAGACGTTAAATTTGGCGACGCCGCTCGTCAACGAATGCTGGCTGGTGTAAACGTACTGGCTGACGCAGTCAAAGTAACTCTGGGACCGAAGGGACGCAATGTCATTCTGGATAAGTCCTTCGGTGCACCAACTGTCACCAAAGACGGTGTTTCAGTAGCTAAAGAGATCGAATTGAAGGATAAGTTTGAGAACATGGGCGCTCAAATGGTGAAAGAGGTGGCTTCACAGACCTCTGATGTGGCCGGCGACGGCACCACCACAGCCACAGTGCTGGCGCAATCGATTCTCAACGAAGGTCTGAAGTCGGTGGCAGCCGGCATGAACCCCATGGATCTCAAGAGAGGCATAGACAAGGCAGTCATCGCCGTTGTGGATGAACTGGAGAAATTGTCTACGCCCTGCACGGATAGCAAAGCGATCGCCCAGGTCGGCAGTATCTCAGCCAACAGCGACACCCAGGTCGGCGACATTATTGCTGACGCGATGGACAAGGTCGGCAAAGAGGGCGTGATCACCGTCGAGGATGGCAAAAGCCTGGAGAACGAATTGGACGTGGTTGAAGGAATGCAGTTCGATCGCGGCTATCTGTCCCCATACTTCGTCAACAATCAGGACAATATGAGTGCTGAACTGGAAGAACCTTACGTACTACTGTACGACAAGAAGATCGCCAATATTCGTGAAGTACTGGATATTCTGGAAGCGGTAGCGAAATCCGGTAAACCCCTGGTGGTTGTCTCCGAAGATGTAGAGGGAGAAGCGCTGGCAACTCTGGTGATCAACAATATGCGCGGCATCGTCAAGGTTGCCGCAGCCAAGGCTCCTGGTTTCGGCGATCGTCGCAAGGAGATGTTGCAGGACATCGCCATACTGACCGGTGGTACAGTGATCTCGGAAGAGGTGGGTCTGAGCCTCGAAACGGCTTCACTGGATGATCTGGGCTCCGCCAAACGCATCAACCTCAGCAAAGAGAACACTATCATCATCGATGGTGCTGGCAAGACTAAGGATATTGAAGCGCGCGTTAACCAGATTCGCACGCAGATTGAGGAAACTACCTCTGACTACGACAGGGAAAAACTGCAGGAGAGAGTTGCCAAACTTGCCGGTGGTGTTGCCGTAATCAAGGTGGGTGCGGCTACTGAAGTGGAAATGAAGGAGAAGAAAGCACGCGTCGAAGATGCATTGCACTCCACCCGGGCAGCCGTCGAAGAGGGCGTGGTAGCAGGTGGCGGGGTCGCGTTGGTCAGGGCTTTGCAGAACATCGAAGGGCTGAGTGGTGACAATGAAGATCAGAACGTGGGCATCAACCTTTGCCGACGTGCCATGGAAAATCCCCTGCGCCAGATCGTTATCAATTCAGGTGCGGAAGGCTCCGTGGTCCTCAACGAGGTGAAGAGTATGGACACCAATCATGGCTACAATGCATCCACGGACGAATTTGGCGATATGATCAAGATGGGTATTCTCGATCCAACTAAAGTCGTGCGGGCAGCGCTGCAGGCAGCCGCTTCGGTTGCCGGGTTGATGATCACCACAGAGACCATGGTGACGGATGTGGTTGAGGACAGTCCGGCTGCGGGTCCTGCCATGCCGCCGGATATGGGTGGTATGGGTGGCATGGGTGGCATGATGTAACGCACCACCAAGCTACTAAAAAGCCCCGCATATCGGGGCTTTTTATTGCTCGATGATCCGCCCAAACATGGGTACTGGTACTTTGTAGGGAGAGATTGGGGCATGAATCTGGGGCGTTCACTACACTTTTTCTGCGTGCGCCATCCCTGGCGCACTCCGAAGCTCCACCGCTACTTCGCCATCCTGGCTGCGCTACGCGTCGGGAAGCCGTTCCGTGAACACCCCAGCTCCATACCCCTTCGTTTTCTGACTTTGTGACATTAGCGGAATTCTGAAATATGTATGGCAGCCTGTGGGTGAAATGGACGAGTCCACGACAACTCACTTGATGACATCTCCAAAATGAGCAGTGCGGAGAGGGGTACTACTTTCTGGACCGCGAGCCTACATGGATGTACTTGTTGCGTGTCCTGGAAGTAGTACCCCTCTCCGTACTGCGGGTTAAGACATCAGAACTCAGCAGATAAGACGTTGGACGCTCATGACTCTGGTAGAGATTGCCGCGTCAGACTGTTCCCACAGCTTTCATCCGGTCGATGTGAAGTTCGCATAAAACCCAATAATATCATTGGACTAGAGGCTGTTATTACAGTAGGTCTGTAAAAGAATGGAGGATTTTATTGAAATAAAGCCAAAATGGTAGTTTGATTATGTCCACCTGTTTTATGGGCACGAATGATCCACTAGAATTCAGGCGCCACTTGGCGGGAACCATGGGTAACAGACCCAGACACGTGAGTACCCCTGCGATGAATGAAAAGACCCGAGATCTGGATAGCATGCCCGTCATCAAACCGGCCCAGGATGAAGTGACCTCCTATCGTCGCAGTCAGGAGAGGGGCGTTCGGGCGGAAGCACCTCAGCAGAGCAGTTTCAACGGTACGCTGGTATTCGTCATCATCATTCTTGCCTTCGTGATGGGACTCGGTGGATTTACCCTTTACGAGGTACAGCAGAAATTGAATCAGACCACGATTCTGCTGACCAAGAGCAAGGACCAGATTTCAGAACTGGAGAGGCGACTGAGTTCTACTGACCAGGACTTTGCCAAATCCGGCAACCTGGTGGAGCGGCGATTGGGGAGCAACGAGTTGGAGATCCGCAAACTGTGGGATGTATCCAACAAGAGAAATAAGAATTGGATCAAGGAAAATGAAACGGCCCTGAGTGATGTGCGTAAGGAGATCGAACGGCTGGGAGGGGCAATCGGTGGGATAAACAGCAGCGTCGAGGAGGTAACCGGCGGATTTCAGCAATTGGATCAGCAGATGAATCAGTTTGTCACCAGTGCCATCGATGAGAACGAAGAACTGTCCACGCAGGTGTCGCTGGTTAGAGGACAGATACAGGATCAGGGTGTTGAATTGAGTGGTGCGGAACGAGCAATAACCTTATTGACCAATCGCGTTAAGACAACGGAAGAGGCGATCGACGCTATCGATCAGCATCGGAAACAACTCAACAGCGCCATCACGGAACTGCGCGCCGGAATTAAGCAGCTTCAATCCGGTGAAACTGGAAATGGTGGCGGCACCACCACGGAATCGGGTACATAGTGTACTGTCGGTTGGGGGTACAGTCGGAGACCCTGTCGGGGACCCAGCACGTGAGTTACTCGAATGACCAATCGCGCAGCACGCTCATCTGAAATACGCGATCCCCGTACTGAAGAACCACACCTTCCTCGGTTATCTGCCTGAGGACGAGATTTGCTGATATCCGATCCCCTTCCCGCATGAATCTGCCATTTATGCTGACCATGCGTGAACGTGGGCTGCTGGCATAGATGTGACTGGCGAAGGTCAGATCCGGGATTTGTCGTTGGGTCGACGTGGGTAATTGATGAATTTCGGGAAGGTTTTGTGGAGGCGCTGGCGTCACGGCCGGTTGCACTACTGGTGGCACTACCGGTTGCACTACTGGTTGCATTGCAGGTTGCCCGGCAGGGCGCACTGCGGCTAACTCATCATTGCTGATCGATTGAAAATCTATTGTTCGTTCTTCGTCCTGACTGGACGCCTTGGCCCGTACAGCTTTTTCGATGGGCTCGCCTGCCTTGACAGCTTCTTGTACCGAGTTCTCATATTCTGCGACTTGTTGGTCAGAATCTTCCTGCATCCAGGCGCGCAGCCAAACGCCAAACGCCAACAGGTTGATCATCAGCAACAGGAAGATGACTACCTGCCAACCGTTTCGTGAACGGCCGGTTCTGCTCGAGACATGGACGGTCTTTAGGTTGGGTGCCCGCTCTCTCTGGCGGTCCTGGTCGGATTTGTTCAATGCATCGAGAATATAGGACACGTCAGTTAACCTTCATTCCTGGGTACAAGGTAAGGGATCGCTATGCCACTGTCACTGTTGATGTGGATCCAGGTTTGAAATCCAACGATGCCATCGGGTAGCAACCCCCGCGACATCTGAAACTGCTTTACCTGTTGCTCCATCTGCACATCGAAAACCAAGGGGCGGGCTGTCCTGATTGATCGATTCTGAATTGTGGTCAGCTGCTCTTCCAACCATTCAATTTCAGCTCCCTGATCACCAAGTTTACTGGGATGCTCGTATTGCGGCGGCATGCGCCACAGCAACGTGTGTTTGCCATTCCAGTGACGGTGTATCTCCTCAGGATGCACCAGATGTGGTGAGCCGTTGACTATGAGCGTTGCCGCATTGCCGGTGTGTTGTGACATGGTGATGTAAAGAGTGCGGCCATTGGAATCCGTGACGACGAGGATTGCCGGCCTGTCGAGATGCTTGATGTCACGCATACTTCCGAGCCGGTGCCAACACCTGAGACCTACACTGATGGCAACATCACAGGGGTTGTTCGATGACGTCACCGGGTAGTCTGTGTGCCAGATGTTGAACAGATCATGAAACGCTATTTTGGAATTCTGATTAAGTGAGCCCAGCAAGAGCTCTTCCAGATCCTCATATGCCGGAGTTGGGAGCGGAGCTTGCAGTGAATCCGCTTCCATTTGGCGTGCAGCTTCGGCATCTACAGGGGTCGCTGCAACGTCCTGGATATTATCTATGGCGAGCTCGTTAGTAGCTGCAGGATCGACATGTGCGGCTGGCGGCTCTGTGACTGCCATTGGCTTCGTTGCGATGGTAGCACTTCCGTCGGCAGCGGGGGCTGGCGACTCTGTGACTGCTATTGGCGTCGTGCCGACGGTTGCAGGACTGCTGTCGGCAAGAGCGGTACTACCCGTTGCTGGAATGTTACTTTCGTTCTCAAAGTCGGTTGAGATATACCAGCCAATGGAGGTAACACTGGCAACCAGTATGATACCAACCAGAGCCGTCGCTTTTGTTGCCCGCCCCGCCTGTTTTCCAAAGATCTCCTCTGCCGCTTGATCGACAGTCTGGCTGTTCACCTGCAATCTGTTTTGCGTATAGGTTCCAAGCAGCGAACGATCGCAGATCAGATTGATGAGTCTGGGTATTCCGCCACTGAACCTATAGATCCTTTTAAATACATGCAGCGGGAAGAGCGTTCCCTTGACGCCTGCGATTGCCAGACGATGGTGGACATAATCCACCACTTCATCCTTGCTCAGCGCATCCAGGTGAAACCGTGCTGTGATTCGCTGCGATAACTGTCGAAGTTCCTTTCTGGCAAGAATGGAGAGCAACTCCGGTTGACCGAGGAGAATAATCTGCAGCAATTTCCTCTGATTGGTTTCCAGATTGGTGAGCAGTCTGAGTTGCTCAAGGACATCGGTGGAGAGGTTCTGCGCCTCATCGATGATCAGGACCGCTTTGCGATTGTCTGCATGTGACTTGAGCAGGAAGGCGTTCAATTCATCTACCAACACCTTGATACTGGCATCGTCAGGGTAGGTGATCTTGAGATCATCACAGATCGTCGCCAGCAGCTCCGTGGTAGTGAGCTTTGGATTCAGGATAAACGCTGTGTCGACGTTGTCCGGCAACTCTTCCAGCAGGCACCTGCAAACGGTCGTTTTGCCCGTCCCCACTTCCCCTGTCAGTAGTACAAAACCACCATCGCTGTTGACACCATAGAGCAGATGAGCAAGTGCCTCACGGTGCCGTTCGCTCATATAGAGATACTGAGGATTGGGCGCGATTGAAAATGGTGGGTCGATCAGACCGAAGTATTGGGTATACATGATTAGCAGGCTGAGTAGTGGCTACATTCTCCTAGTTGTTGGAGTTTCCGTTGGCGCAAGATGTGCTCGTATCACGCCTGTAGGATTCGATCGATCTTCCTGTCCTTCTCCTGCCAGACCTGTCTGATCCAGGATTGAAACTGCCGTTTGAATTGAGGATCCTCAGTATAGTTGCCCCGGTACAACTCTTCCGGTATATCAATCTTATCGATGTGAAAGTTCACTTGCGCTACACGACCACACAGAAAACCCCAGAACCCCTCTACTCCTTGTGGATAGACGATCGTGACATCGACCAGCTTGCTGATCTTGTCTTCCATGCTGCTCAGTACCAGTGCCGCACCACCACCCTTTGGGCTTAACAGGTGTTTGAAGGGTGATTTGTTTGCCTCCTGTTTTGCAGGAGTAACCCGAGTTCCTTCCAGAAAATTGAGAATACTGACCGGAGAAGCTTTGAACAGTTCACAGGCCGCCCGCGTGGATTCAAGATCCTTCTGCTTGAGATCCGGTCTGCGCACCAACTGACGGGTGGAATAACGTTTCATAAACGGAAAGTCCAGCGCCCACCACGCGATGCCAATTATCGGCACCCAAATCAACTCCTGCTTGATGAAAAACTTCAGCATGGGAATGTGGTGAACAAAGACTCTCTGCAAAATCAGGATATCTGCCCAGGATTGATGATTGCAGGTAACCAGATACCAGTTTCTTCTGGCCAGTCCTTCAAGACCCTCCACGTCAATCTCCAGATCCTGGGTCAAGTCAATGGTCATGTTATTGCAGGTAATCCAGGCCGTAGCTATGCTGCTCATGACATCGGTAAACAATCGTTTCCCTGATGCAGGAGCCAACCATCTTATGATGGCGAACAGGTACAGTGGCAGGCACCATACCAAAGTATTGAGGATTATCAGCAGTAGCGCGATCGCACCGACAAGGGGTCCAGGAAGAAATCGAAGCATTGTGAACGATTCAGGCGAATAACAGCATTATGATAACGCAAAAAACCAAGCATGTGAGCGCCAATCCTGACATTTCCCTGATTGCGCTAGGGTTATCCGACACATGATTCAGAATGATTCGGGCTGCCTATCACTGATGCAGGGCCGCGTCTCACTGATGCAGGGTCGCGTCTCACTGATGCAGGGCTGCCGGTTACTAAGGGCGTGAAAGTGGATTAACAGGTATCTATTCTGCTGGTAGTCTCTATAATTTTAGCTGGCGTTAGTCGCGGGAGTTCATCACTTTTCACGGGCTGCAGACGCATACGCAAACCAACTCCAGGAAGCGTATGTGCCGCACCTGATGCTGAGTTCATTCCGCGCCTAGAAGTCCAACAGACGCCGTGCGGTGCTCGCAATCCGAAGCAATCCACTTTGATATTAAGGTAAAGACTAGATGTTGATTACATTTCAGCTTGTCGTAGGATTTGGATTGCTGATCGGTGGAGCGGAGTTTCTCATTCGAGGGGCCGAGAAGATATCCGTGTTGTTTGGCGTGTCGCCCCTTCTTGTGGGCTTGACAGTGGTGGCCTATGGAACCAGTGCGCCCGAATTGGCGATAAATGTAAGCGCAATCTATGAAGTGCCTCCCAGATCCGGCTTGGTGCTGGGGAATGTAGTTGGCAGCAACATTGCCAATATACTTCTGGTATTGGGCCTCACAGCCATAGTGATGCCGTTAGTTGTGCCGCGTCGACTGGTTCGAACCACACTGCCGTTCATGGTGCTGACCAGCTTTTCCGTTTATGCGGTCGCATTCGACGGTCTGATTTCTCCACTGGAAGGAGCTGTGATGTTTGCCGCAGCCTTGCTTTACTCGATGGTCTTGATCTATCGAGAACGGCGGGAGAGTAAGAGCCGGCCCCGAACGAACGCAGTGGCATCGGAGTCGCGCGCCCGTTCCCTTGCCCTCAATATCCTGCTACTGGTGGTGGGCCTTGCCATATTGATCTATGGTGCGGACCTGCTGGTAGAGGCCTGCATCGATATCGCCAAGCTACTCCAAGTCAGCGAAATGATAATTGGCTTAAGCATCGTTGCAGTGGGTACATCGCTACCGGAATTGGCAACTTCCATAGTTGCCTGTATTAAGGGTAAATGTGATCTTGCTGTTGGCAATCTTGTCGGCAGCAACATCTTCAATATCTTGCTCGTGCTCGGCCTCTGCGCCTCTTTATCTCCCGAAGGTGTGACGGTCGAATCCCGCGCATTGGAGTTCGATATCATATTGATGATCGTAGTGGCTGTCGCCTGTCTGCCGATATTTGCCTCCGACTACAAAATCAATCGTTGGGAGGGCGTGTTACTGTTGACTTACTATGTGGCCTACATCGTCTACCTTTATCTTTCCCATGCCAGCGAAGTTACATCAACTCCAATTGAGATTCCATTGCTATACTGGGTGGTCCCTTTACTTGTGGTGGCAGTGCTCTCCCAAGTCCATCGGTTTTTTGTAAAGGCAACGGACTCTTGATCGAACTACTTCATTCCCAGCGAGTTATCTGCAGAGCATAGGCAATGCTGCGCCAGTTTTGTTTTTATCGTGCTCTGACGGTTCTGCTCTGTTTCAACCTGCTGTGTGGCTGTGAAAGCATAGGATTCTATCAACAGGCACTATTCGGTCAGATTGAAATACTGATCAAAAGAGAACCGATACAGAATATCATCCGTAATGCTGAAACAGAGCCGCCGCTGAAAGAAAGACTGATTCTGGTGGAGGACGTGCGTGCATACGCCGAGAACGACCTCGGTTTTCCCGTCGGTAACAGTTATGCAACCTACGTTGACACAGGGCGTGCATTTGTTGTCTGGAACGTGTTTGCAGCACCGGAGTTTTCATTGGATGCAATTGAGTGGTGTTTCCCGATTGCCGGTTGCGTGAGCTATCGCGGCTATTTCCATAGGGAAAGGGCAGAGAAACTTGCCACAAGTCTGAAGGCAGAAGGCAACGATGTATTCGTCGGCGGTGTTTCAGCCTATTCAACATTGGGATGGTTCAGTGATCCGGTATTGAACACGTTCCTAAAACGATCTGAAAGTAAGTTGGCGGCGCTTATCTTTCATGAGTTGGCGCACAAAATTCTCTATCTGCCCGGCGATAGTGTCTTCAATGAGAGCTTTGCAACCGCTGTTGAAAATGAAGCATTGAGGAGATGGTTGAACGATAAGCAACGACCACGGATCTATCAACAGGCAATTGACGAACAGAGGCGACGCAGTGAGTTTGTTACGCTGGTCGATTCCTATAGGAGCAGATTACGATCACTCTACAGTCAGCCGTTGGACGACGCCGAAAAAAGAGAGCGCAAGCAAGCTGTGATCCAGCAGTTACGTGAAGATTATAGGGTACTGAAATCGAAGTGGTATGGACATGCTGACTTTGACAATTGGGTAAGCAGCGAAATCAACAATGCCAAGATTGCGACCATATCGACCTATCATAAGCTGGTACCGGCCTTCAACCGGCTGCTAAGGGACAGCGGGGGCGACCTGCGGATTTTCCTGACAAAATGTAAAGACCTCGCCAGCAAGGAAAAAGCAGAGAGGGACAGGCTTCTTGGTCTTGAGTGAACCCGGAACTCGTGATTACGTCAACATTCCGAAGCAGACTAACGAGATCACTACAACGCCGATGAGGTTTAGAACGAATCCCTCCTTTGCCATGGTTTTGATGCTGAAACGACCGGTGCTGAACATGATGGTATTGGGTGTTGTGGCGACCGGCAGCATGAACGCACAACTTGCACTCATGGCGGCCGGCACCATCAACAGGGCTGGATCGAGTTGAGCGGCAAGGGCTGCTGCAGCCAGAATCGGCATCAGCAAGGTTGTGGTGGCTGTGTTGCTGGTGACCTCAGTCATGAAGGTGATGGTTAAACAGAGGATTGCCATCATCAGGATGATCGGCCAAGAAGCAAGATCGGCTAGCAGTTCACCCAGTGCGGAGCTTAGGCCGGATACCACAAAGGCCTTGGCGATAGCGAGGCCGCCACCAAAGAGAATGAGCATTCCCCAGGGAATTCTTTCAGCCGTTTCCCAGTCGAGCAGTTTACCCCCCCTGCCATTCGGTACAAGAAACATGACGACCACGGCGACGAGAGCAACACTTGCATCGTTAGCCCCGGGCAGATCCAACCATGTACGCCAGCCGCCGAAGGGCGCTTCGCGCGTGATCCAGGCAAGGGCTGTGCAGGAAAAGATGATGAATACACGCCGTTCGTCGATCTTCCAGATGCCGACCTCCGGCATATCGATCGCTCCCTGGAACTTAAGGCTGCGCGTCAGCCATAGACCAAGTATGGGAAGGAAAATCAGTACTACCGGGATTCCCCAAGTCATCCATTCGAGGAAGCTGACCGAGTTGCCGGTGGTTTGTGTATAGATCTCTCGAAACACCAGGTTGGGAGGAGTCCCAATCGGAGTGCCGATGCCACCAACGCTGCTGGCATACGCGACCCCCAACAATAACGGTATGGCCAGGTCTTTATCTTCTGATTTTTCCAGCACGGCTATTGCTACCGGCAACAGCATGAGGGTGGTTGCCGTATTGGAAATCCACATGCTTAACAAAGCCGACGCGGACATGAAGCCGAATACCAGTCGCTTGCTACTGGATCCGCCAAACAGATTAACCATGGTCAGTGCAATTCGCAGGTGAGCACCGCTCTTGGCCATCGCTGTCGATAGGATAAAACCACCCAGCAACAGCAGAATCAGCGGGCCCCCATACGACTCTCCCACTTCCTTGGGCGTCAGCACGCCTACCAGCGGCATCAATGCCAGCGGCAGCAGCGACGTCACCGGAATCGGTACCGGTTCAAATATCCACCAGATGGCGCACAGAACTGTAATCGCTCCAGTCCAACATGCTGGAGAAGCCCAACCGAAATACTGTAGAAGCAAGAACATGAATGCTGCAACCAGAGGGCCAACGAGCAGAAAAATCCACCTGTGTTCAGACATACAGACCTCGTGTTGCGTAACTGAACCCCGATTATACACAAGCCGCCCGTTTTCAGTTCCTCTCCCACATGTGTTCGGGGGCGTCCACATGTGTTCGGGGGTGATCCACATGTGTTCGGGGGTGATCCACATGTGTTCGGGGGTGATCCACATGTGTTCGGGGGTGATCCACATGTGTTCGGGG
>JASMJM010000021.1 GCA_030749725.1 Pseudomonadales bacterium
GCGGCATTGAGCCGCTGCTAATGCCGCACTACGTGCATGTCACCACAAGCAACAGGAGGACAACATCGAAGGGGTCATAAAACAGGGAGGGGGGTCAATCTTATTGTCCGAAAGGGGGTCAAAATTGTTGTCCATTGACACTTGGCTGCAAGCTGGACTATGAGTCTGAGAAATTGGCGGTATATGAACTGGGTGGATGTCGTTTCTACCTCCAAGACTTCAATACTAAAGAATTTGCTGAGCAATACATGCTTCACTTTACAGTTGAAGATGTCGAATCTTGGTATCAACACGTGCTTAAAGTGTTGAAAGAATTCTCAGAAAATGAAGTTGGGAATCCGAGATTACTTAGTCCGCCAAAAGCTGAATCCTATGGTGCTAAAGTATGCTATGTGTCGGACCCAACAGGCGTCCTAATACACCTTGCGCAGTTCGATGCCTAACGATAACAGAGTGTCGCATGCTTCGATCATTGGGGTTGGTGGCCCGCTAGCTTTGCATAGGCTTTGCGCACTCGCGATAGTCGCAGGCGGAATACATGGCTGAACGGAAAACGCTGGAGAACGCAGGTAGCGTCAAGGACTTTCTCAATGCCGTGAAGAATGCGCGAAGGCGCCAAGATAGTCTTGTAGTGACAAAAATGATGGAGCGTGTTTCTCGCAAGACGCCGAAGATGTGGGGCCCGAGTATTGTCGGATTCGGCAAGCACCGCTATCTATACGCAAACGGGAGCGAGGGTGAGATCTGCAAGATCGGATTTGCTCCCCGGGCCCAATCACTTGTGTTCTACTTGGCGAACTTCAGTGGTCGAGCCAAGTACTTGAAGAGGTTGGGTAAGCACAAGATCAGTCGCGGTGGATGCATCTATGTCAACAAGCTCGACGACGTGGACCTCAATGTACTCGATGTCATGTTTGAAGAAGCATATGAGTACGACAGCGACGACGCATAACACATGTCAACGGCTTGACGGTCAGAGGTTTAATGCAACGCGCCGGGTCGGTAGAGAGAATTGGGAGAAAGGTCTAGTCGGCGGCAAAGCAATAGAATAGTCCATCGCCCCCTGTACCGCGCAAATTCGCTTGGCTGCAGCCGCGAGTGCCGTGCGCGGAATTCCACGACGTGGGGTTGGCACCTCCCCCGGTTCGATCGTGATGTCCCACCAGCGCACTGCCGGCGCCGCTACTGGTCCAGTTTGCGCAGCTGAAGTCCGCATCTGGGGCGGTATCGCTGGTGGATGCCTCGTCCGGCGCGGTACCGTTGAGGCCGGATCCGGTGAGAATGTCGTGTCGGTTCGGACTGTCGCCGCGACCATTGACCGTCGCTCCACCCTCGGTGAGTACTGACGCCTTAGTTAGATTGTTATTCTCGTGTAGCTCGTTGACGTTCGCTGCTACCATCGCGCCCGCGACGTTGTACCAGGGGCCATCACCTATGCGATCTCGCGCGTCGATAGACGGCGCAGCATTTGTCGCCCCGATGCTGAGATATGCTCGCCATGTGCGGTCTTGTGCGCCGGCAGTCGCGGCGAGTTTCTGACAATGGGCGTCTGCGCCAGCGAGTCCGCCGAGATTTGCTCCCTTACCGGGGCCGGCACTGGTAATGAAAAAGCCGACTTCCGCTGCATTTGAAGCTGATCCGAGCAGTACAGCAGTCAGGCATGCAACTCTGGCAAATGTTCTAATCATCTCCTTTCTCCCTCTCTATCAGCTCGTCCGGTGTGGCCACAAACGCGTGACGACACGCCATGGAGCAGAAGTAGTACCAGGTGCCATTGTAAAAGCTCTTAGTACCCTTGGTAGGATCTGTTTCGGGTGCGCCGGCTGCGACATTGCCGACCGCTGCGTTAATCGCATCCTTGTCTACCTCTTTGCCACAAACGATGTCTATAACCATTGCTCTGGCTCCTCGATCGTATCCGAGACCAGTCCAAGGCATTCCTCGGAGCTGCCCCAACTCAAAGCGGCCTGCTTGCCGCGCAAACTGAAGAAGTGCAGATCGTATTCGGTAACAAGCCCCATGCCGCCGTGCAACTGGTGCGCCATCATAGTGACCTCGGTCGCAGTACGGGACGCCTGCGTCTTGGCCACCGCGATCTGCGTATCGTCCGCTTCCCCTCGGTCGTGTCGCCAGAGCGCCTCGAAAACGAGGTATCGCGAGGCGAGGGTGTGTGTCGCCATATTGGCACAGTGGTGCTGCACGGCTTGAAAGGTACCGATGGGCTGTCCGAATTGAACTCGCATAGCGACGTAGTCGACCGTCATGTCGAGTGCCTGCTGGCTGCAGGCAACGCATTGGATTGCGGCCAGCAGCCGTCCCAGACCCACCAGGAATTCGTAACCGTCCTGACCGCAGACCCGTGTCGCAGCCGCGCCCTCGTAGGTGACGATCGCCTGGGGCACCTTACCTATGTTCTGTACGGCGCTGGTTGTAACGGCAGGAGTTTGCGCCTGCACCAGGTAAAGCCCCGGTTCGCCATCACTCCTGGCTGCCACCAAGTGATGCGTAGCCTGCCCTCCGTAATCGACAAAGTACTTCTTACCGGTCAGCGTCCCGTCGGCGCCGACCTCGATCGACCACGTCTTGAAACTGTCCTCTTGTTCCAGGACCGCTGGCACCGCGATGCTCGTTCCATTTGCGAGGTCGGGCAGAATGTCGGCTGCGACGTCGGTCGGAGCATGACGTTGAAGAGTGGCTGCTGCCACCACGCTCTCCGCGATCGGCACGAGAACTGCGCGCCGCGTGAGTGCTTCGATGAGCACGCCTGCGTCAGCAAGTCCCCCCGCCTGGCCGCCATGCTCTTCGGCGAGTGGCAGCCCGAGCCACCCAAGTTCCGCCAGCTCTTTCCAGAGCTTCCGGTCCATATCACCTGACGACTCCACCTCGCGAATTCGACTGAACGGAATTTCACTTTCAACGAATGCCTTGACGGAATCCTGTATGAGTCGTTGTGTTTCGGATAGGCTGACGTCCATTGCGTTTGTTCTCCTTCTTCCTGGGATCTCCCTTTTTACCTTGGCAGACCGAGGCCGCGATGGGCGATGATGTTGCGTTGCACTTCGTTGGTGCCGCCGCCGAATCGCAGGATGGGTGAACCTCGGTAGGTCTGTTCGTTCTGACCATCCACAGGAGTGAGACCCTCGTCGTCGGAGCGCAATCCGCCGTAACGACCGAGTAGATCCATGTTCATGCTGCTGAGGCGATAACGGAGCTCGGAACTCCAGATCTTGGTCATGGATGCCTCCATGGTGGGCGTCTCCCGATTGGCAATAATCGATGCGTTGACGATGTTGAGCGCCCGCAACACGTGCAGGTCGATCTTCAGTTCGGCCAGCCGCTGCCGTGTACCCTTGTCCGCTATCTGCTCGGTGCGTTCCTCCTTGAGGTACTCCAGCGTACGGTCGAACTGGCGGGCAAGTTGGCCCGTTGGGGCGAGGCTGACGCGTTCGAAGTCCAGTGCATTGGCAACTGTATACCAGCCCTTGTCCTGTTCCCCAATAAGTGAGTCGGCCGGTATCCGCACGTCTTCAAAAAACACTTCGTTGGTGCGTACGCCGGACATTGTATAGAGCGGTCGTACCGTCATTCCCGGCGTATCCATTGATAGGATGAACATGGAGATGCCACGGTGCTTGGCGGCAGTGGGATCGGTCCGGGCAGCGAGCCAAAGATGCGTCGACACGTGTGCTTCCGACGTCCAGATTTTCTGTCCGTTGATTACCCACTCGTCGCCGTCTTTGACCGCTCGAGTTTGCAGCGCGGCAAGGTCCGTTCCCGCGTTCGGCTCTGAGTAGCCGATGGCGAACGTGATATCACCGTCGAGGATTCCAGGAAGGAACTTCTGCTTCTGTTCGTCGGTGCCGTGGTTCAGCAGCGCCGGCGCAATGGAACCGACGGACAGTCCGCCGTACGGGATACCCGCATAGCTGAACTCCTGCACCATGACGAATTGGTAGAATGGCGACTTGCCGCCACCGCCGTACTCTTCCGGCCAGGCGATTCTGAGCCAGCCGCGCCTTTCCATCTCTCCGTGAACCTTTTTGAATACGAGATCCCGTCCGGCTTGATCCTCAGCCGCCCTGAGGTCGGTCGAGAACTCCTCGCAGAAGGTACGCAGCTCCTTCTGGAAAGCAAGAATGTCGTCATCCCACTCGTAATCCATCTTATTCTCCTCGTCCTCTGCAAAGGCATACCGGGAGGACGCTCATTTCTTTGACAGTTCAACTCGATCTACCTATATTGATCCAGCCTGGGCGTCATCTCCCAAAGGATCATAGCATGGCAGATTTGGTAGAGGTACCAGCGAAGCCGCTGCGCGAGCTTGCAGAGCCGTACCTCAACGAGTGGGGACCATACAGCATTACTCGGGACGCAGTCACTGAGACGGCGATTCGTCGATTTTGCGAAGTGGCCGAGGACGGCAATCCTGTCTATTGGGACCGGGAGTTTGCGGAGAAGTCCCGTTTCGGACGGGTCATCGCGCCGCCCCAGTCGCTGTTCTCCATGACCTTTGCGGCCTGGTGGACGCCTGAATTCCTGAAGCAGAAGACAACTGGTGATGCTGCTGCACTCAATCCCGCCGGAACTGCATTGGGAGGCAACAAGGTCTATGCCCTCTGCGATGAGTATGGCTACACGGTGAATACCGTCGCCGGGCAGGAGGTCGAATACATTGCACCGTTTGGGCCGGGCGATGGACGATTAAAGCTACGCAGCATGACCACAGAGGTTTCCGATGAGAAGAAGGTGCGAGTCGGACGCGGTGTATTCGTGACCAGCGTTACCGAATACCGGACCGAGATCGGCGACCGCCTTGTCGGCAGGTCGACGATGGTTCTGTTGCGCTATAAAGCAGAGGGGAGCGACGATGGCTAAAGACAGCACGGGCTCGGAGACGAGCTTTAAGACGCTGGATTGGAACGACGTGCAGGAGGGTGACGAACTCGGCAGCCTGTCGTTTCCGATTACCATGCGCACCTTGATGATCGACGTCTCGGGTACGCGGGATCTCTACCCGATTCACCACGATCGTGAATTTGCCAAAAAGAACGGCGCCCGCGACATCTTCGTCAACACCATGTTCTACGAGGGGCTGTTCGGTCGTATTGCCACCGATTGGGCGGGCCCCGAGGCGTTTTTGCGTAAGCTTCGGTTCGCCATGAAAGGTCCGAACTGTCTCGGCGACACGATCACCTCGCGGGGTTGGGTTGCCCGGAAGTACCAGCAGGACGGTCAGGACCTGCTGGATCTCGAGATCCATCTTGACAACGAGGTGGAGAAGGACGCAACGATCGCGAACCTGACCATCGAATTACCCTAACAGCGATCACGAGCGGCAGGATCATGATCCCCTTCATTTTTGGGGTTTGTGCGTCATCCTAATAGCGGGACTTCTTTGCTTCCATATTCGAATGCACGTCAATCAGAACGGTCTGGCCGTCTGCGTTCAGGCGCTGTGCCTCGGTAAGCGCCGGCGCCATCTCCGCAACCTTCTTGACGGTTATGCCCACTGCGCCCATGCCCTCGGCGATCTTAGCGTAGTCGCCCTGCATGTGAGATACGCCGTACTTCTCCCTCGCGGTCGGAAATCCACCCGGGTAGGTGGCCATGCCGCCGTTATTCAGCAGTACCGTGGTGATGGCAAATCCGCTGCGTACTGCTGTCTCTATATCGAGACCTGACATGCCGAACGCAGCATCACCCATGAAGTTTAGACAGAACTTGTCAGGATGGGCCATCTTCGCACCGATCATCAGGGGGATGCCGAAACCGAGATGAGTGGTTTTTCCCCAACCAACATAACTATGGGGCGTGGTCGCCGTATAGAAAGGCACCAGTGAATCGCGCGGAGCTCCAGCATCGTGCGTGACGATGCTGTTCTCCCTGTCCAGCGTCTGATCGATTTCATGGATCACGCGGTAGGTGTTGAGGGGTTCCTCGTTGGAGGTGAGCAATGGCTCCCACTCCTTGAGCCACTCGTTCTTCGTTGCCGCGATCTCCGCCTTGGTCTGATCCGCATCGCCCGTTCCGTTCGATCCGATCTGTCCCTTGATCTCGTCTATCAAAGCCAGGAGGGTCAGCTTGGTGTCTCCCAGCAAGCCGATGTCTACCGATTCATCCTTGTTGATGTCATGATGGTTGTCGGTGTTTTGAATCAACACCTTCTTGCCGCGGATGGGCTGACCATAGAAGGTCCGCGTAAGGCTCGAACCGAGCGCCAGGATCAGATCACACTCGGTCAACCACTTGCCTGCAGCCATGGTAGTCAGGCCACTGCCGGCACCTAGGCACAAGGGATGTTGTTCGTCCATTGCCGACTTGCCGGGCATGGTGCAGAACACCGGTATACCTGTTAACTCAGCAAGCGCGCGAAGTTCCGCTGTCGCACCAGCGAACAGTACGCCCTGACCGGCCCACAACACCGGTTTTGAGGCGCCAAGCAGGGCCGCCGCCGCATCCTTGATCGCACCTGCGGACGGCTGTTGCTGGATGGACCCAGGCGACTGATAGTTCTGTGACGCCTCCGGCACATCACGGCCGCAGACATCAGTCGTCAGTTCCACCACGACAGGTCCGCAAGGGCCATTTCGGAGGGCGTGAAAGGCCCGCCGCATTGCGTTGCCGATGTCCTCCGGTCGATAGATAGCTTCCACCTGCTTGACAATTCCCTGGTAATTGTGGACGGCGGAGAAATTGGGCTTAACGGCGATCTGATTCAGAAACAGGCCGCCCGGCAATACCAGGATGGGAATGTTGTCGGCGTAGGCCTGGGCAATTCCACCCATGGCGTTCTCCGCGCCGGCCTGCGCTTGAATGGCCACAACACCAAATCGCTGACGGTCGCTGATCCGGCTGAAACCGTCCGCCGCCATGATGGCTCCTCGTTCATGCCGGAATGCTACCGGACGGATGCCTTCTTTGGCGGCAGTCTCTATAAGCGGATTGCTGGGAAAGCAGGTTATGAATTCTACCCCCTCGCTCTTCAGAATCTTGGCTATGTAGTCATTGCCGTTCATCAACGTTGCTCCTCAGTGTGCGTGGATCATCTCAAGATCGTCAGCCAGCCAACCGTCTTTTCGATGAATCTGTAGTCAACAGAACATCACTTCAAATGTCAAGAAAGTGGGGCATGCCTGGCGTAAGGTCTTGCCTTTCGTTATCTGTGTTGACACCACCCACTGGCGATGTCGGTCGTTATCTGAGCAATGGCAGAGTGATAGCTGCGTGCCGTTTATGGCACCAGGACCTGCTGTGTCCACCGGCCTGCTGCAAACGTGAAAAGGCGTCGATCGTGCAACCGACTCCGATCGGATAGATCGAGTCGGTCGATCGTGTCGATTTCCAGGTATAGGCCGCGTGCACTTTCAGGTGCCGTCAGCCCATCGGGTTCCGGTAGCGAGCGCTGCAGCTTCGCAAGAGCAGACTCCATCGCTTCACGAGAGTCGACGCGCGTACTCTGTGCCCCGATCCGATCGTAATAGTAATCCAGGTATTTGCTGCCGTCCGGTCTGAGCAGCCAACTATCGGCAACCAGATCGGAATCCATGTGCGCATGGGTGCCACTCATTCGGTACTGCAGTTCGATGCTCGGATAATACAGAAGTAATTGGAATTCGCCGTTCGCCTCGAGTTGGTTCCACTTGGGGCTGGATCGATTGAGGAAGATTCCCAGTTTTCGTTCGACGATATCGCGCAGCACCAAGGTGCGAACCTGGACGCCATCTTGCGGATCATGCGTTGCTAGGAAACAGACGTCAGCGTTCTGATCCAGCAGTTTTCTTGCTCTGCCATGATCGCGCATGAATTCCGCCATGGGGTCGGTTGCAGTTTCTTCAATCACTGCTGTGGATGCTGTCCTGTCTAACTATATTGCTGGGGTTGATGGCCACCAGATCAGCATGCCATGTATTGAGTGACAATGGAACCGGCCGGACGTCATACAGCCATCTCGGGACCTGCATAGTCGATCCAGCGTCGTGTGCGCAGACATATCTTCACCAGCAGTAACATTACGGGGACTTCTATCAAGACGCCCACAACTGTGGCAAGTGCTGCCCCCGAAGATAGCCCAAACAGCATGGCGGATGTCGCGATGGCAACCTCGAAGTGGTTCGAAGCGCCGATCAGTGCCGACGGTGCCGCGTCGCTGTAAGAAAGCTTGAGCAATTTGGCCAGCAGGTAGCACAGTCCGAATATCAGCAGGGTTTGCACCAACAGCGGGACTGCTATCCACACGATCGTAAGGGGATTGGCCAGGATCATCTCGCCTTTGAACGAGAACAGGAGTACGAGGGTGATCAGTAGGGCAATAACCGTCACGGGGGTCAGGAAACGGAGGAATTTGTTGTTAAACCAGTCTTCACCTTTAACATGTAGCAGGCGCTTGCGCGTCAGGTAACCTGTTAGCAGCGGCAGCGCTACGTAGATACCGATGGAGAGGAGCAGCGCCTGCCACGGGACGGGGAGTTCGCCGATGCCAAGGAGGTAACCGCCGAGCGGCGCATACAGGAACAGCATGGTCAGGGAGTTGATGGCAACCATGGCCAGTGTATGGCTGTCGTTGCCACGGGCCAGAGATCCCCAGACCAATACCATGGCAGTACAGGGAGCGACGCCGAGCAGGATGCAACCGGCCAGGTAGCTGCGCCAGAGAGGCACCTCGAGCTTCTTGATGCCGTCGATCAGTACAACCGTTCCTTCGCCGTGGCTGGCACCAACCGGTAAGTCGAGACCGAGCGGCATCTTAATGTAATCCACGGCCTCAGCACCGATAAACGTATAGAACAGAGAACCCAGGAAGAACGCGGAGATGCCGTACATCGTGAACGGCTTGATCGCCCAGTTGACAAAGAGGGTAAGGGCCACCGGTTTTATGTTCTTGCCCGCTTTAACGACGTTGCTGAAGTCGATCTTGACCATGATGGGAAACATCATGAAAAACAGGCATATGGCGATCGGTATCGATACGACGGGTGCGCCGTTGACTTCAATCGCGAGACCGTCAAGGTAGACGGCCAGCTCCGGCACCACCTTGCCCAACGTGATCCCGGCGGCGATGCAAAGCAGTACCCAAACCGTCAGGTACTTCTCGAAGACGCCTAATCCTGTCTCTGTGCTGGTCATGGGTCGTGGTGCGCTGCTCTCAGTTATTGCCCTGGTGTTGCAGGATGCTTCCGCGCCGAGAGATACGTCGATTGCGATATCAATCGAGCCGGACAAATTCTTGCAGGAAAACGCAGTCTAACGACAATGAGGGAATTGTGCCGTGATCTGTCTCACAGCGAATACGGACCCCGGTACGAATGGCCCCTTGGATTGAGATCTGCACTCAGACCTTTCGAAGACAAGGGGCCGTCAAGCCTTTACGGCTGACAGCTCAGATAGCAAATAGCCAGTTCAGAGCTGCTAGGCTGATTCCTCAATATTTCCATAAACCGACTGCAGCAGCGGGATCATTTCGCCAGGTGGCCCCTGCCGCACAAGCTTTCCCTCCGACAGTTCCATGATCAGGTCATAGTGAAACAGACTCTCCAACCTGTGTGCGATGGTGATCACGGTCCGGTCGGACATTTCAGTTTGTAGCAATTGCTGGATCTTCTCGTCTGTTCGGCGGTCAAGTGAACTGGTTGGTTCGTCCATGAAGATATAGGACTTGCGGTTCAGAATCAGCCTGGCCAGACACAGCAACTGCCTCTCGCCAACACTGTAGTCTTTACCCCCTTCCAGTACCGTTGCATCCAAACCCACTTTCAGTCCCACCCGGTCCAGTGCACTTCGCAAGTGATCATCCGGCAGATCCATGGTCCCGGCAAGGTTGAATCGGATGGTTCCGGCAAACAGGTAAGGATCCTGGGGAACCACCCCAAAGTGACTGCGTAGGAAACTTACGTCCAAGCCGAAGATTGATCTCCCTCCCACCTTGATATCACCGCCGTGATGATAGACCAGGCGAAACAGAGCCTGCATCAAACTGGTTTTGCCGGCGCCGGTCCTGCCGACTATGCCTACGTGCAACCCCATGGGTATCTCCAGATTGAGATCAGTGAGAATCCTCGGCAGGTGTTCCCGGTAGGACATGCTGTAGTTTTCAAATCGGATGTTGCCCTTTAGTGGTTTCATGGGCGCATCGTCCACGATTTGAGGTGCATGGGATTCCTGCTCGGTCTCGTCAGGCAGGTCGATGATGTAAAACGCCCTTCGTGCGTGTGATGCCGTCTCGCCAAGAAATGACATGTCCCAACTAAGACCAAAAAAGAGATTGTTGAGGTTAAACACCGCTGTGATTACAACAGCCGCTACCGTGACCGATACGGTCTGGTTGTGCATGCCAACAATCAGGAAGGCATAGACCACCACAGCATAGATCGCGGAGATGACACCCATCCACAACATCCCCCAACTCATGAGCTTGGCATAGAAGAGTTGGATGTTCAGTGAATTGTTGAAAGCCTTGTATATTCTCTCCAGCAGGTTGTCCACCTTGTTGTAGAGGGTAAACATGGTGCGCCCCTCGATCAGATCGGTTTCCCGGTGCAAGGCTTCGCCGATCTTTACGGCCCTCAGTTCCCGAGCATGACTCATCATCGGGGCCAATTGTGTCTGTAATCCTACATAGAGAAGTATTACCGGCAAGATCAACAGACCGGCAATTGGATGAGCAATCATTATTAGGAGGCCCACACAGATCACGTCGGCAAAGCTGTTGGCGGTGTCGCCGATCGACATGACACCATCGAGTCGTAACATGCCATAGTCGCCGAGCAGTCGATTGATCAATCGGCCCGAGGGGTTCTCGTCGAAGAAGCTTGTCCTGACCTTGCAGATGGACTTCATCATCTGCGCCTGAATCTCCTGGGTTGACCACTGGCCGCTCAATTCAAACATGGTCCAGGCAGCAACCCTGCAGAACATGGCGACCACTGCAATGGCCAGCAGCGAACTGGTAGTCAAAGGCAGAATCACTTGCCAGCCCAGCAGGTCATGGGTCACCTGACAACCACTCTGCAGAGCGCAGTCACCAGTTTTACCCAGGAACCAGAGGAAATAGGAGGGCGTTGCTGCTGCACACAGGATCACGATCGAGGTGGGCACGATGATTTTCTTCAGCAATTTCAGCGTACCGATGAAACGTATGAGGGCCATTACGTTGTTTTGCTTTTGACTGACTTCTTCGGCGGTGACGAAGTTATGCTACATGGCTGACCTCCGCGGCACGCAGGTGCTTGCTGAACTCTGAGAATGGATCCTCTGCCAGCGTCGTTGGGCTACCATCTTCGATTACCTTGCCGTCATGCAGCACCAGCAGGCGATCTGTTTTCTTCAGTTCTGTCAGCCGGTGACTGCTCAGCAGGAAACCCCCACACTGGTTCAGCATGCTCTGCATCAGGGCGGATTCCGTATTGGTATCCACGGCACTCAAGGGATCATCCAGAACCAGATAGGGTCGGCCCGAATAGAGCGCCCGGGCGAGATTAACTCTCTGCTTCTGTCCTCCGGATAAATTCACTCCCGTTTCACCAACTTCCTCCCTTATTCCACTATCCCAGTGGGTAATATCCGCTGCCAGTTCAGCCAAGTGGATTGCCTGCATGACTTCCTGGTCACTGTGGTGCTCATCCAGACTGATATTTACCGCCAGCGTTGCATTCGAGAGGTACGCTTCCTGGGGCATATATCCGAATACGCGTCGAACGGCTGCATAGACGTCATGGTGGCGGAGATCGGCGATGACGCCGTTGTCAAATTCCACCAGGATCTTGCCGGCGGTAGGTTGCACCTCCGCACAGATCAGTTTCAGCAGCGTGGATTTGCCGGAGCCAACGGTTCCGATCAGGGAGGTATACCGGCTCAGATCCAGCGTCAAGTCCAAATCCGTCAGGGCCTCCTTCTCTTCATACGCAAAACTCACGTGATTGAAGTGTAACTTTGTCGGCATCGCCCCTTGCAGCGCTTGGTTGCACGGCGGTAACAGCTCATCTTCGATATCGCTGTGTGAAAACAGCCGGTTCAGGCGGAGAATACAGGCTGCTGCTGCGCCATAACTGATGAATAAACCGGGAAGCCAGCGAATGTAAAGCGTGATGTGATTCAGCATCCAGATGCTGGCAAACAAGGTGCTTAAGTCGCTGGTATCCTCCATGACGTCGGCCGTATAGATCAAAGGGATGATCGGCATCAGCCACCAGCTCACGCTGATCCCGAAGTTGACCAGATTGACGCCATGCTGCTTGGTGACCTCAATGACCAGTTTGCGGATGTGTCCGGCTACTTTGCTTGCCAGGAGTTTTTCCCAGCCGAGATATCGCAGCAATCTGACGTGCGTGACCCACTCACCAACGATGGTGGCCAGGGAGTCTTCCTGTCGCTTGATGATCTCCTCCTTGTGGAAGACGTACCGGCCAAATATAAGTGCCAGGGGAAGTGCGGCAAAAGCTGTTGCTACCGCTACGATGCCGGGGATACCCATGTAGAACCAGATAACCGGTCCAAGAAAGATCAGACCCAGCAGGCAGGGGATGCCGTTACGAAACAGGCTGCCCAGAAACTCGGCTATCCGGTAGATGTCGGATGAGATCAGCGTCTTCAGGTTTCCGGTTGAAAACTCGGCCGACGATAGACTACCCATGCGCAGCAGTTTCCAGTTCATACGCACGGTCACGAAGGTTCGCACACAAACCAGGATCTGATTCTGCAGCATGGCGACATAGGCGTTGGTCACGCGGTGAACTAACTGGATCAGCCCGTAGAAGAACAGCAGCCAGAGGGAGGCTGTCAAAGTATTCGTTTCATCCAGAATGCGCTGACTGGCGAGTACCGAGGCCAGGATCAGTATCGAACCGACGCCGCGAAGGCTTACGATCAAGGTCAGATGCCGCGCATAGGTGCGCATGAAGTCCCACCAGAAATTCCCCGAAATCAGGAGATCGGCATTCTGCACGCGGATTCTCTCAAAATCGCTCCTCAGCTCGGGTCCCATGGATTGGGGAGCCACATCGGTGCTCTGTAGAAAATCTCTTTTCAGTGCGCGTGGACTGGAAAACAGCTTTAGATCAAACATATTACTCACTTTCCCAGGGGGCAAAAAAAACCCCGGTTGACTCTTATGGCCTACCGGGGTTTTCTGATTTCATCCGGAAGGCTTTTTTCTAAACTAGCCTTCCGATTGCCTTCGTCAGGTTAGTCTGGGTCCGAAATTGAGGATGGAATGGTCCTGGTTACAGCTCCGCGTCACCCCAACCTCGATATGCCCGTGCATCAGGCACACCTCGCCTGCATTCACACTGCAAATCTTGCATTGTCGGGTGGAAAAAACGGTCATAGAGAGAGATCCAGTAATTTGGATGGTAAGCATAGTCACCTGGAGAAAAAATGCAAGCGGATCACGCGCCGTTGGTCGGCAATGGGCCGCTGATCGCGGGGCTTCATCCGGATCACGTTACTCAATACGCTTAAGAAATACCCTTATTGCAGATATCAGCCCTGGGAACGCTGGCTCATGTTCCATGATGATATGATTATTGCAGTCCAGCGATTGAAACTCTGCGTTTGGAATTCCAGATGCAAGAGAGCGCCCAAGCTCGTGCGGAATGCGCGAATCGCCACGGGCGTGCAGCACCAGAACCGGCACTGATAGCTGTGGCAGCAAATCGGATACATCGACCTCACCGAGTGCCTCCATCAATCGTGCAGCTAGTTCAGGCGTCGCACTCTCACGTTGCATGACATCGAAAGCCTCTCTCTGCTCCTCGTTGGCATCAGGCATGAACAGGGAACCAAACATCTGCCTAAACGCCGGGTTGTCCTGGCCCCAGCCGAAGCGGACAAGCTCCATCATGGCGCGCCCGCTTTCGGCCTCTGCTGGATTGCCGCGCCGAGCCCAACCTTGTGCGTACGAACCGTATAGAATGAGTGCGCTCACTCTGTCAGGGTGCTTTACCGTGTAATTGATGGTAACGGGTCCGCCCTTTGAGGCACCGAGTAGTGCAAATTTCCGAAAGCCTGCCTCGTCAACAACAGTCTCAAGGTCACTCACCATCGCTTCCAGGCTAAGGTCTTCCGGATTACGATCGGACAGCCCGCATCCTCGTTGGTCATAGCGAAGCAGTTGGTGACCATCCGCCAGGCTGCCCAGCCAGTGGCGCCAGATTACGCTTTGCCAGTCCAGATCAAGGTTGGTGAGCCAGTGTGCGGCTTTGACAAGCGGCGGCCCTTCTCCGGTCAGTGCATAGGCAAATCGCACTCCGTCTGCAGAGGTCGCAAAGCGAATCTTCCCGTGTTGGAAACGCTGGGATTCCCATTCATTGTCCGCGACGCTGCTTTCCGGCGCTGCCTTGGGAGTGAGAGTGACCGGAACATGTTCGACTACCGAACCCAGGGCGCTCGTTAGCCGGGAACGATAGGTCGCTTCATTGAATGCTGAGCGAATCATCGCCTGGCGATCGCTCAGTGACAGACGTAACTCGCTTGGTAATGTAGCGTCATCGAGTTGCACTACAAAAACCGGCTTATCGTCATCGAGAATAAAGCTGATTTCCTTACTGCAATTTCTGGATTTCACTGACCGCGATGTCGCAAAGAAGATCAAGGCACTTGCACCAGACACCGCGTCAGCAATCGCTTTACGCCATACGGACCCGACTTGAATACCGTCGTCGTACCAAAGGTTGAATCCCACTTCATGCAGCCATGCCATTTCCGGATACACAAGTTCATCGTCGTCATGGGCATAGCTGACGAAGAAGTAAGGTGCATTGCCCTGGTAGGCTGGGAATGGTCTCTCCATGCCTTCATCCTTGTTATTCTTGGCCATATTAGCGTAGCGATTGAACTATTCAAAGCATGCAATTTCAGGGGTTTGGGGCAGAGATGCCTCGGCGATTCAGGGCAATGGCTAATCCATGCCGGCCGTGCAGTTCGTCTAACCGGTGAGCATCTGCGACACTTTGTTGTAGATCGTGTAGACCGCAAAACTGATGTACATGGCGGAGGCGATCACCATGAAGAAGATATTAATCCAACCGGGCCGGGCCGACTTGGGTAGATAGGTCAGGTTCATGTAAAGGAGCAAGGGCACATAGACGGCCATGGCGAAGCCGCCAATAAGGGCTGAAATGAACAGAAAATCCAAGCCGGCGACGTCATATTTCTCAAAGAACCAGACGCTGAATGTGCCGACGATCATGGTGGTACTGACCAGGATCAGATACCACTGCTCGAGTTTGAACCAGCGGCCGAACTTGAAGTTGGTGTGTAGCAGATCGGCAAATATGCGGCTGCCGCCATCCACGCCCCCCAACTGGGTGCTGAACAATGCCGACATACCGACGATGAGGAAGATGTAACGCCCGGATGTGCCCATGCTTGCCTCCAGTATGGATGCCAGATCCCATACCAGACTGCTTTTATCCGGCACCAGGCCGATGGGATGCAACACCGCCAACGCACCGAATATGAACAAGAACATGGTGAAACTACCCAGTATCCAAAAGAACAGAACCTGATCGATGACGACGAATCGAAACCAGTCGCGGAAGTGCCGATGATTCTCCTCGGTATCCGGATACACATAGCCGGTATCCATTTCCTTGACTTCGTGCTTGTGCACAGCGCTCATAAGGGTCGGCATGCGCGCGCCCATGCCGATGCGCTTCTCACGCAGGTAATAGGCGTAATACAGGTTTCCGAGACCCCCCGCCCCAGCAAATACGACGGCACCAAAGAAGCGGCTGAAGGTAAGCTGATCTCGAACCGAACCGTCATCGGCCAGGATATCTACCGGGAATTTGGGGAACTGGAAAACGTTGCTAACGCCCCGCCACATTTCCAGGAAGAGTTCTTTCGATCCGATCTCCCAGACGACGTAGATAAGGCCCAGCACGATAATGACGATCAGGACCATGATGCAACGCTCGACAGCGGTGTAGATCACCTTCGGACCGAATAAGATCACGGCGATAATCGCGAAAACCACGGCCGTCCACAGCCACTCAGGACTGGTGTGATTTGGGCCGAAGATGAGGTCGCGTAGCGCAACGCCCGTTTCCCGAGCCCAACCCGGCAGAAACTTGCCCACAATGATCATGAATACGAATACATAGACGAGCAGCTTGATGACCCGAACCATGCCCGTGAAGGGGCTCTCTCCAGTAACTATCGCCCAGCGACCGACCTCGATATTGATCCAAAGTTGCAGGAAGATGCCGATAGCGGCGGCCCATAGAAGCTGGGAACCGACGACGGACGTGATCCACGGCCACATGATCAACTCGCCCGATCCGATGGCCAGCCCGGCCATGACGATGCCGGGACCCATCATCTTGAGGAGCGGCTTTTCGCGTACGGGTAGTTCCGCCTGCTTCAGCGGCGCGACTGGTATGGGCATGGGGCACTCCTGCTTGTTCTTGTTTGGCCCGCTAACGGATTGAGCTGATTGCTGTCCGAAGCCTAACATTAGCGCGGGTAAAGATCGAACCCGCAGGCGGACGTGATGCCGTGTGGTCCGGCGCGCATCTTTATCCCTCTACGACGATCCATTACAATCAATATCAAACTTAGCCAGAGGATGATGCAACGTGCACGGCGGTGACGAAATAACAATAGCCTGTTTGAAATATATGACGGAAGGATCTGCAGAGGAATTTGTCAGAGAGACAAACGAAATTGAACTGGCGCGGAGTCTTCAGACAAATCCCGAAGATGCCGGAGTCGGTAGTGAAATCGTCAAAGGGTTTGACGAAGAAACGCGGTCCCACTTCGTCGAAGTTAAGTTCTACATGGAGATTGTAGACATTGACAATATCGAAAAGTGGTGTGCTGAGGAAGGGTTTGAGATTCTTGAAAAGACCTTTGGCAGCCATCTATAGCCGGCGTTTGCAGCGACTACCCACCAGGTGCAGTACTACTACTAGCTGATACCCGCACACCACGTTGCTCAAGCCGCTTGCGAATACGCACCTGACGTTCCTCCGTTAGCGGGTAATTCCAGATGAACGGTAACGCGATAAACTTGAAACAAGCCGGGATGATCGAATAGCTGATGGCCACCACCATCAGTGAAGTCGCAGAGTTGCCATCGGGCGTCCTCGCTAGATTGGGATCGGCGGTTGGATCGAAACCGAATATGCCAACGACGAACAGGGCGATGGCGCCACCCAGTGCAACGCCCCCTTTAAGCAACATGCCCCAGACGGAGAAGTAAAGACCGGCGCGTTGCTCGCCGGTGCGGGCGGAATCGATGTCAACCGCGTCCGCTGCCATGGACGCCGGTAATGCCAGCATGGCGCCTTCTGTGCAACCCTTGTTGACCATGATGAACAGGAACACGCCGAACCATCCTTCCGGAATGAACGGAATGAACGAAGCCCAAACGCTATACCAGATTACCAGCACGATGAACGTACGGTGTTTGCCTATGCGGGTCGCCAGCCACATCCAGAAGAACAGGCCGACAACCGATGCCACGTAATAGACCAGCAGGTACACCGAGTACCACTCGCCGGCATTGATGCAGTGCTTCACGAAAAAAAACGACAGTGCGCCGGTCATGGCGCCGCCAATCGCGCTAACGGTATAGCAGACGATCAGGCGCACGAATGGGCCGTTGCGTCGGATCACCTTTAGGCTGGCAAGGAAACTCGGTTTGCGCCGCGGGATGACGAGTTGATCCGGCTCGTGTACGAAGACCACAGCGATAAACACCGTCGTTGGCAGAATCACCGCTACGAAGATAAACATCCACTCGAGAATCGGGCCCGGGTTGCCGGCACGAGCTGCCATGACGGCACCGAGTTCCTCGGAGACATTGGCCAGCAGATCACCCAGCGTGTTGCCGCTCGAACTCAAGTAGATCAACGTTCCCGCCACCAGAGGCAACGCCGTCGCCACCACGACACCGAAATAGTGGAACTGCTCGCGTCGGCCGGTGATGCGGGTGCGGTCGTTATAGCCGGTGGAAAGCTCCGCGCCCCAGGCCATATAAGGCAATTGCACGATGGTGAAGGCAAGGTAGATCATCACCACCCAGAGGCCGAAATATCATATTGTCGGTTGCTCGGGAGGCAAAAACAGCTTGTACATCGCATACAGTAGAAACGGCGTACCGACGATGATCCAGGGCTTGCGCCTGCCGATGGGTGTTTTCATCCGGTCGGACAGAACGCCGACGAGCGGATCGGTTACGACGTCGGACAGGCGCGCGGCGAGGATGATGCCCGCCATGGCGATCAGGCTGATGCCGAGTTCCGCGTAGTGCGGCTGCACATAGACACCTACCGGCAACAGCGCGACGGATACGGGTAGATACATGGCCGAATAACCGGAGACCTTCCACTCACTGATGCGTTCACTGACCATACGACACTCTCTACCTTTGTTTCTTGTCTCGATTCCTGACTGCCATGGACCTGTGCCACAAAGCGGTCGATCATACCACCAACCGGCATGACGACGCACCAGGGGGTCGCTGCAGGAAATAGTACCTGAATGGTTATCAGTTGCGGAGTGGCTCGATACGCAGTTGCGGGGTGGCTCGATACGCAGTACCCGATTGGTCGCGACATCAGTCAATGTCTTTTCGCGACCACCGGACCAGCGCACGCGTAATGAGTCGACGCGATCGGGCCAGCCGACACCGAAGTGAAAGCGAGGAATCAGTTGCTCGAGCAGCGGGCGGATCGGTTCGTCGACGTCAGCGCGCAATCGGCTCTATCGCAATCGCGGGACGCCACGACCGAGGCCGGGTTTATCCGTACGACCATACCACATCGACATGCGCCAATGCGGCTCGGCGATGATGATCGAGCAGCGATTTCACGAAGTCGTGTTCGGCACGTTTGACGCCGAAAATGGCATCGGCCAGCGCATCATAAGGGCTGACCATCGCCGGTGGCGTCTCTTGTGCGTACGTTGGCGATCCGGCCAGTAGAATAACGGTTGCGATGATGATGAGTCTCACCGTTTCCTATCTCCTTGTTACGGAACCTTCCTTCATTGGGAACGGTCATCAGAGCACCGAGAGGTCTGCTATTCACCCAGCTCTCTGACCATCAGCAACCGGCGCTGTGTCATCGTCCAGAACTGCCAATTCAAGTTCATAGTTCCTGTTATTTACGCCCCAGTAATTCAGCCAGTCCTCCAGAATCATGTAGAGACTGGGAATCAGTAACAGGGTGATCACGGTGGCAAACAGGACACCGAATGCCAGCGAGATCGCCATGGGAATGATGAAAAAGGTAGCCTGACTTGCCGTCGCCATCAGCGGCACCAGTCCAACGAAGGTGGTGATGGAGGTAAGCAGAATGGGCCTGAAGCGCACCACCCCGGCCATGGTCACCGCTTCGAACAGGTCGACCCCTCTTCTGCGTTGTCGGTTGATGTAGTCCACCAGCACCAGGCTGGCATTAACGACCACCCCGGAGAGGGCGATAATGCCGAGGATGGAAAAGAACACCAGGTCCCACCTCATGATGTAGTGGCCGATGATGGCACCTACAGCACCGAATGGAATGACGCTCATGATCACTAACGGCTGGGTATAGGAACGTAGCGGGATTGCCAGCAGAGCGAAGATCACCATCAGGGCGATGACGGCGTTGGACGCGATGCTGCCCATGGCCTTGCCTCTCTCCTCTGCCTCACCACTCAAGGAGTAGGTGACACCTTGATACGCTTGGCCGCGGCAGGGAAAAGACACCATCACGGCACTCTCCTGATTCCCCTCCCTGTGACAGATCTGCTTGGCGATCGCAGCGATGACCTCTTCCGGTGTGGTGATACTCCGATCCACATCACCCACCACGGCAACGACTCTCTTCTGGTCTTCTCTGCTGATTGACGAGTAACCGTTGCCGAGGGATACACCTGCCACGCTGGCAAACGGCACCTCAGTACCATCGTCGGTTCGGATTCGCATATCCTCCAGGTTGCCGATGGATTGTCTTTCGTACTCCGGGTAGCGGACCATCACCCGGACATCGTCCGTGCCACGTTGTATGCGTTGTGCTTCGTCGCCGTAGAACGCCTGGCGAACCTGCCTGGCCAGATCGTTCAGCGTCAGGCCGAGGGGTTTCGCTTCCGGCAGTATGTCCAGTTTGATCTCCTGTTTGCCAGCCCTGAAGGAGTCCGTCAGATCCAGTACGCCCGGATACCGACCCAGTTCTCCTCGCAGCTTCGCCGCCGCCTCACGCAACTCTTCTACATCGCGCCCCGCCAATTGGATGCGCAGCGCGTCTCCGGCGCTGAAGGAGTTGGAGCTGAACGTGAGTTCGACGGCATCCGGAATGGGTCCGGCCAACTCTCGCCAACGGTCTGAAATCTCGACCGATCCGACGCCGCCGCGTTCATCTATGGGCGCAAGTTCCAGCACGATTTCCGCCAGATGGCTGCCGCCCGGCGTCGGTCTGCTGGGTCCATGGCCTCTGGCGGCTTGGGTGCCGATGATGGAAAGCATATGTTCGATCACGTGGCCGTCTGTGATTCCGGCTTCCTGGTCCAATTGTTCACCCAGTTCCCGGGCAGCTTGTTCCATCTGAGAAATCCCTTGCTCGGTCAGCTCCACCGATATCCCTTCCGGCATGATCAGGGTGGCAAAGATCCGGTTCCCTTCCACAGCGGGAAAGAACTGGAATACCACCCTGCCGCTGATGATGAGACCGAAGGCCAGAATCAACACCGCCGTGCCGATGGACCAGGTTATGTAGCGCCAGTGCATCGATCTGATCAGTAACGGCCGGTAGATCTGATGGGCTGCGTATTCCAATGCCGATGCAATCTTGCCCTGAAACGTTATCCACCCCTTGACGAAGGCTGTGTTCTCGAAAATATACTGGCTGGTTTTGCGATGGGCCAGATGAGCCGGAAGTACCAGTTGGGATTCCAGCAGACTGAAGGCTAGACAGACGATGACCACCCAACCGATTACCTGGAAGAAAGCCCCCATGCGACCTTCCACCAGCAGTATAGGCAGGAATGCAGCGATGGTTGTAAAGACGCCGAAGATGACCGGCACACACACCTCGTACGCGCCCGCCACAGCCGCCTTGCTCTTTCCTTCGCCGCTTTGTTCATGGGCATGAATTCGCTCACCCACCACGATCGCATCGTCCACCACGATGCCCAGCACCAGAATAAACGCCATCACGGTCAGGGAACTGATGGAGATGCCTGCATAGGGGAAGATCCAGATGGCGCCGAGCACGGCGATGGGGATCCCTGCCGCCACCCAGACAGCCAACTTGAATCGCAGAAAGAGGGTGAGCACCAACAGTACCAAAGCGAGTCCCGTATAGGCGTTTCTTGTGAGGGTACCGACACGCTCCTCCAGTTCCACCGCCTGATCGAGCCAGATGGTCAACGTGATGCCATCGGGCAGCCGCAGTCTGGCTTCATTGACGTATGCTTTGACCTTTTCCGCAGCACCGATGATATCCTCCTCGCCGACCCGGTATACCTGCACGATGACTGCTCGTTCACCGTCGAACTTCGCTCTGAGAAAGCCTTCCTGGAACTCATCCCTGACGTTGGCGATCTCTCCCAGGGTCAGGTTGGTGCCGTCTGGACGGGTTAGAATCACGATGTCTTCATATTCCACACCGCGGTAGACCTGACCCTTGCTGCGCAGCAGTATTTCACCACCGGCGGACTTGATGGACCCGCCCGGCATGTCCAGGGACGATCTGCGGATGGCACTGGTGATCTTGTCCATGGTCAGGTTGTATTGCCTGAGCGTGTTCTCGGAGACCTCGATGGAGATCTCATAGGGACGTACGAAGGTGACCCCCACCTGGGAAATACCATCCATATCGGCGATATCATCCCGCATGTCTTCAGCCAGCAGTTTGAGCGTGAGTTCGTCTGTGTCACCCGACAACACCACCTGGATCACGCCTCCCTTCATCGCCATCATGGAGACGATGGGTTTCTCCGTCTCCCGTGGGAAGGTACTGATGGCATCCACCCTGCCCTTGATCTCGTTCAGAGCGCGGGTGCTGTCGCCCTCCATTTCCAAGTCAACCATTACCATGCAGGCACCCTCGCCGGCTACGCTGGAGGTCCTGTTTATGCCCTGGATTCCTTCGATGGCCTCCTCAATGCGAACGCAGACGGCCTGTTCCACCTCCTCCGGCGTCGCGCCGAGGTAAGGCACCGTAATCTGTACGATATCCAGCTCGATATCGGGAAACTCCTCCTGGTGTAGTTGGAGCAGAGACATGAAGCCACCAACGATGAAAATCGTCATCATCAGATTGGCAGCTACCGAGTTGCCGACAAACCAGGCGATTATTCTACGCATGGTCAGGTTCCCGCTGTTCGTCGCGACCATTGGGTTCCTTGTTGTCGGTGACCGGTTTGACCCGCATGCCATCGATGACCGTCTGGATAGGTGAGACACAGATCATTTCACCGGCCTGCAATCCCGCCCGTATCAATACCTGGTCCCTGTCCAGGCGCAATAGATCCACGTGCCGGTAGCGCAGTCTCGACTCCTTATCCACCACCAGCACTTGATCACCGTTACGCATAGCGGCACGCGGCAGCGAAATGATGTCTTCTACCCAGCGACCTTCGATTTCAGCTTTCACGAACAGACCTACCGGCAGAGGTGGTTGCCCCTCGTTAATCCTGTTGTCGACCCTGACAATTGCGTGAACCATGCGAGTTTTGGCATCAATTTCCGCTTCCGTTCTCACCAGACGGCCATGCCACTGATATTCCCGTCCGCCGTAATGGGTCGATAGGACGACCCGTGGAGAAAGCTCATCGGGCAGTTCGCCCCTGTGTCCGAGCGGCAAGTCCAGGTAGGCCAGTTGACTGTCCGCTACCGGCAGCCGCACCTCTACCGAGTCGCTGGCATAGATGGAGGCAACCGACTGACCGCGGCTGACAAACTGTCCCTTGTCGACTTTCTCGCTTCGCACCAGTCCTGCGAAGGGGGCTTTGATTTCCGTTCGCCACAGATCCCGCTTGGCTTGTACCAGCGCAATTTCTGCGTCCGTAAGCCCAGCTTCCGCGATGCGTTGTGCTCGCAGGGTCGCTTCCAGCTGCGATTGGCTGGTGAGCTTGTTTTTGGCCATCTCCCGAATTCTCTGCAACTCAAAACGCGCGTGCTCATCTTCCGCTTTCGCTCTGGTAACGGCAGCCTGACCGCGCTCCACCTTGGAACGGTAATCGCGATCGTCTATACGCAACAGGGATTCATCCTGCTCGAAGTAGCCACCGGAGATGAGGGCCGGAGAGATCCAATTGACCCGCCCGGAGACTTCCGGAATCAGTTCACTGACCATCTGGGGCACCACGTTGCCTTGAGATCGAACGGTCAATCTCACCCTTTCCGGATTCACTGTAATGACCCGAATGGCAGTTGCCACCGCTTCCGGTTCAACCGGTTGCAGCGTCGGCGTGGTTGCATAGAGGAAATAGGACGTGATCAGGGCGCCACATATGACCAATATGGGAATTACCGTTTTGCGAATCATGGATTATTACCTACCTTGTGAGTGCTAGTGTCAGCTAACGATTGCAGTGCTTCTAGAAATTTCTCTCTCACCAGATTGAAGTGCTGCTGAGCGGCCGAGGCGACGCCGCCGGCATCTCGTGCAGCAATCGCCGCATCCAGTTCGTTTACTATCTTCAGCGTGGTCGCGTCATCCAACTGTACCTCTACTCCGATACCCTCCATGCGACCCATGAATTGGGTTTTCAGACCATTGCCGATCAGGCGTAATACCAGATTCTTGTTGATCTGGTTGAAGTAGTCGCCCAGTTCATGCCAGGAAGCCTGTCGTGAAACGGCATCCTTGGCCGCCCGTATCCTTGCTACGATGTCACGTGCAGCGTCCAGTTGACTATCGTCAGCAGTCTCGATTGCCGTTCGGGCTGACATGGCGATCAGAGCGCCAATGACGGTAAACAGCTGGTCCACCAGGACCGCGTTGGGCAGTTCTTCCAGATCGAGGATATGTCCCAACACCTCGAGGGTGGAATCCTCGATCGGTACGACCCTGACCCCACCAGGATGAATGGCAGCGATGCCCAACTGCTCCAGTTTCTTTAGTGCCTCACGGACGGCGCCTCTGTTGGCGAGAAATCGCGCCGCAAGGTCTCTTTCCGAGGGCAGGCGCTCCCCCGATCTGTATTGACCGCGAAGGATTTCGTCGCGCAGCACGCCAGTAATCTCGGCTGCCCGGGAGACATTATTGATTGTCATTAGTTGTTTCCAGGAAGGACTGACCGCAGTGGTCTTACCAATTTGGTCTGACCAATTATAGGGCTGGGTTGAAGAATAGCAAGCTCTACATAAATATCTTAAGAAACAGTAAGTTATGATCCTTCGGCGTAACTTCTCAATAAATCAGTGC
>JASMJM010000022.1 GCA_030749725.1 Pseudomonadales bacterium
ACGCCTGAAGGACATGTCATCGACATGATACCCGCGGCAACGCCGTTGGACTTCGCGTACAGAGTGCATACCGAAGTAGGACACAGTTGTAGAGGCGCAAAGGTCAATGGTCAACTGGTGTCGTTGAATTCGTCATTACAAACAGGAGACCGAATCGAAGTTCTGACAGCGGATGAGTCCGTACCCAGACGAGAGTGGCTCTTACATCACCTCGGATATCTGAAAACTTCCCGTGCCAAAGCCAAAGTACAGAACTGGTTTAGACAAAGAGATAGGGCAAAGAACATATCTGAAGGGGAGAGTGTATTGGCGAGTGAATTTCGTCATCTAGGAATCGAGCAGGTGAACTATGCCGAAATCGCTGAGTTAATTGAAATGACGAGTGCCGATGATCTGTTTGTTGCAGTGGGAGCGGGCGAGTTGGATACGAGTCGCGTCATTGAGGTCGCGCAGAAACTGGTCAACACGAATGACCATAACACCCAGTTGAATCTCTCCCTGACCGAACCGGCGCAAGAAACGGTTGATAGCTCACACGCGGTGGTTGCTGGTGTGGGTAACATGAGCACAAAGATGGCAGAGTGCTGCAATCCGGTTGCTGGGGACCTGATTGTGGGTATGATAGATCAAGAGAATTTGGTGTACATCCACCAGCAAGACTGCTTGGGAGTATTGCTCAATGATGAACCAGCCAATCTGATTGAAGTATTCTGGGAACTGGAAAAACATCACACCTTTCCGGTCGACATCGTTATCCGAGCCTACGATCGGGCTGGATTGCTGTTTGATATCACTGCTGTTTTAGGTAATGAACGAATAAACATGAAATCTGTAAACACACAGCTGCATCCTTTGGAGAATACTGTGGATCTCATGTTGACAGTTGATATTTCAAGCTTTGACTCGCTACTGAAACTGTTGGAAAAGATTGAACATATCCCCAATGTAGTGGAAGCGAAACGGCGTGTATCGCAGATTGAGTAGGCGGTCTGTTCGATAATCCTTAAGAAATGTAATTGGTGTTTGAAGGAGTAACTGTAGTGAAGTTGATATTGTTAGGTGCACCCGGAGTAGGTAAAGGTACACAGGCCCAATTCCTTACTGAGAAATACTCGATTCCCCAGATCTCGACCGGTGACATGCTTCGCGAGTCGATCAAAACCGAATCCGAGCTTGGTGAGCGAGTGCAGAAAGTTATGGAATCGGGCGCTCTGGTAACAGACGAAATTATTCTGGATCTTGTCAATGCCCGAATTCAGCAGGCAGACTGTAAGGGAGGATTCCTGTTTGATGGCTTTCCTCGCACGATCCCTCAGGCGGAAGCATTACTGCAGGAATCCATATACGTCGATCATGTGATCGAAATCATATTACCTGAAGATGACATTGTTGCGCGCCTGGGAGGAAGAAGAGTACACTTAGCATCAGGCCGGATCTATCACAACCTATACAATCCGCCAAAGATAAAGGACATTGATGACGTTACCGGCGAGCCATTGATACAGCGAGATGATGACAAAGAGGAAACAGTCAGGGTTAGGATGCAGGTTTACAGAAAACAAACAGAACCGTTGGTGTCGTTTTACAAAACAACGTCCGCAGACGAGCAATACAATCTCAAATACTCAAGCGTTGAAGGCGTGGGAACTGCTGAACAGATTAGAGATCGAATTTTTGCAGCTTTGTCCAACTAGTTCTGCTCTTCCATTGTTACCGTACAAATCTTGACATCTTCGATCTGACATAAAAGGTATGTTGATCAAGGTGTCGAATTTCAGTAGTGACTGTTTTCTATTTATGAAAACGAAATTGGTAGGTCGCGATTGTCAATTCAGTAAGGATAGTTCTTGTTCGAAAGTAAAAGACACTGTTAAGGCGCAAAAAAAAGACGAAAAACACACAAAACAAGTTATTTCGAAAGAAAATTGTTTTTTTTTGGTGCAAAACAAAAAAATTTTACATAAACTTTGCGTGTTTGTTTAGTGACTTAAGTATAGCTGCTGAACTTCGGGGTGTTAAATACCTCTGCAGAGGAGGTAAGAATTAGTTGTCACCATATTTTGGGTCAACGAAAAGGCAATATCTGTATGAGGATGTAACATCGTTAGAGGATAGCAAGTTACACAAACGCGTAGATGCTCAGGGTAGAGCAAATCGATTGGCCACAAGTTAGAAGTTTTTGCCAGATCTTTAACCGCAAACAGGAAGATTGAACCGCAGTAGCTCGACTCCACAATAATTAGAAACCAGATACACAACAGCATCTAAACAGCAAACCACAATGAGGAAGCAAACAGTGACCACAAAGAAAGCGACTAGAAAGAAGGCAGCCAAGAAACGACCAGCAGCTAAAAGGAAGGCCGCTGTTAAAAGGAGAAAACCCGCAGCGAAAAGGAAGGTAGCTGCCAAGAGAAGACCAGCCGCCAAGAAGAAAGCTGCAAAGAGAAAGACCGCAAAGAGAAAGACAGTAGCCAGGAAGCGACCAGCAGCTAAGAAACGCAAGGCTGCTGCCAAGAGAAGACCAGCCGCCAAGAAGAAGGCTGCAAAGAGAAAGACAGTAGCGAGAAGGCGACCAGCTGCCAAGAAGAAAGCTGGAGCCAAGAGAAGACCAGCTGCCAGGAAGAAAGCAGCAAAAAGAAAGACAGTAGCCAGGAAAAAAGAAAGACAGTAGCCAGGAAAAGACCCGCAGCGAAGAAACGCAGCCGCCGATAATTGACGCCCTGCCAGTCGCTGATACAGTAACGCCCTCCCCTGAAGGAGGGCGTTATTGTTCTAGTCCATCAATAACCCCAGTTTTAGAACACCGCTCTGCATCCGAGAAGTAAACGGCTCTAATCTGACTGGATTGCAGCCACCCTTGTACCCGTGAGCGATGATCGCAGCGCCGTTCCCATGTTGCGGCCGATGAGGATTTCGTTAACTACTCCTGTTACAACCAGCCCGTGTCATGGCTATCCCGGTATTCCTGATAGGATCACTGCTAGATTGGTACGCGTCTGACGAGTTTACGCAAAGCACCACAGCAGGCCGAAAAATCTGTATTATTGACCGAGTGGAACTGTGGACGAACAACAATTGAGACGTCAGTGGAATGACTCAGGATTCAACCGTAAGCAGCGCCCTGTTGCTAAGTGACTCGGGACCATTTGTAGAAAAACTGCAAGGCTTCATACAACGGCCACAACAGCAAAGAATGGCAGCTGCAATCGAAGAGGTGTTGCTGGACGGAGGCAGTTTGGTGGTTGAAGCAGGTACTGGCACGGGCAAGACACTGGCATATCTTGTGCCCGCAATCATGACGGGAATGACAATTATTGTTTCAACCGGCACTAGGAATCTACAGGACCAACTTTTTTTCAATGACATACCTCTGATAAGAGACGCGCTGGATATCCCGTTCAACGCATCGATTCTCAAGGGCAGATCGAATTATCTGTGTCCACACAGATTGGCGCTTAGCCTTAAGGGTGAGCAGCTTGGTGTAGGGATCTCGTTCGACGAATTAGATACCATACGTGCATGGTCGACGGGAACAACAACAGGTGATATTTCAGAGATTACCGGTATTGAAGAGAGTTCCTCCATCTGGCCAAGTGTGACCAGTACAGTGGACAACTGTTTGGGGTCAACCTGCCCAAAGATCAGTGAGTGCCCCGTATACCAGGCACGTGCCAGAGCGAATGAAGCGGATCTGATCATTGTCAATCATCATCTGCTATTCGCGGATCTCCTCCTGAAAGAGGAAGGCATTGGCCATGTTCTGCCATATGCCGATGGCATTATTCTCGATGAAGCACATCAACTTGCTGAAACTGCCAGCCGTTTCTTTGGTTCCACCTTGAGCAGTCGTCAGCTGATTGAATTGGCAAGAGATACACTGAAGGAACAATTTCAGTTCGGACATGACGATCTCAGATTGATCGACGCAGCCCAAAAACTTGAAAGAAACAGCCGAACATTGCTGTCGAGTTTTGGAAACGGGAGTTCCAATGCAACCTGGTCAGACGTTCAATCGGATGGTGGCGTCAGGGAAGCCGTTAGCAGTGTGGATGGTTCCTTGCTCGAACTGATGCAAATATTGGAAGAGTCCTCGGTCAGAAGTAAGGGAATGCTGAGTTGCTATCGTCGCTCAAGTCGTCTGGTGGACCTCTTTGCAATGCTGACGGAAGAGTCGGTCACTCACAATTTTGTCCACTGGCTGGAGACGACTGCAACGAGTTTTATGATTCACCTGTCACCTGTAAGCATTGCGGACCAATTCAGCGCCCTGATGAGCGAAAAGGACTGCAGCTGGGTGTTTACCTCCGCGACACTTGCGGTGGGCGAGAGTTTTGATCACTTCTTGAGCTCTTTGGGACTTGAACATGAATCCCAGGTACTCAAATTGGAAAGCCCCTTTGATTTTGAACGGCAGACACTCTTCTATGTGCCTGAAGAACTCGTTTATCCATCCGACGCAGACTATACCTCCGTTGTGGTAGAACGTGCGTTGCCTGTCATCCAAGCCTGCCAAGGGCGCACCTTCTTCCTGTTTACCAGTTACCGGGCGCTTGACCAAGCAGCGCAGCAGCTTGGCAGAGAGAGTGATCTCGTCTGCCTGGTACAAGGAAGCTTACCGAAATCGGAGCTACTGTACCGATTCTTACATACCGAGAGATCGGTACTGTTGGCGACCAGCAGTTTCTGGGAAGGTGTGGATGTCAAGGGCGACTTGCTTACCTGTGTCATCATCGATAAATTGCCGTTCATGAGTCCGGCGGATCCAATTGTCCAAGCCAGGCTTGAGGCAATGACAGACCTGGGAGTCAACGGGTTTTATAACTACATGTTGCCGCAGGCAGCGATCTCTCTTAAACAGGGATTTGGTCGCTTAATCCGGGATGAGGTAGACAGGGGAATCTTTATGTTGGGCGATCCACGCATATTGACCAGTGCATATGGGAAGGTCTTTCTGGACAATTTGCCGACCATGCCTTTGACGAGAAGTCTCAATAAGGTCGAGTCATTTCTTGAATCGATGGCGTAACGAGCACTGAAATGAGTAGCCAACCGCTGCATGTGCTTGCTCTGGATACGTCTACTGAGGCCTGTACCGTTGCTCTGCAGCACGCTTCCGGTCTTGAGGAGATATTCAGGATCATACCGCGCGATCACAATCGGCAGATTCTACCCATGCTGCAGGAAATCCTGACTCGCGCGGAGTTACAGTTTCAGGAACTGGATCTCTTCGTGGTGGGTCGCGGTCCCGGTTCGTTTACAGGTTTACGAATTGCAACGGGAGTGGTTCAGGGCCTCGCATTCGGATTGGGTAAACCGGTCGTGCCGGTTTCGACGCTTGCGTGTCTTGCCCAGGGCCAATTTCGAACCGGCGGCCAACTTCAAATCATGGTTGCTCTGCAGGCAAGGCGGGATGAGATATATTGGGGTTGTTTTGAAATAGTGGCCGGACTTGCCACTGCAGTTGGGGACGAGAACGTGCTGGATTGCCGCGATCTGAAGCTGCCAAAGGAAGGAAATTGGTTTGGGGTGGGAAACGGCTGGAAACACAAAGCGCTAATCGAGCAAGCAATTGGTATTGAAGTCGAGGGAATAGAGTTGAATGCCTATCCCGTGGGCAGGGATCTGATAACGCTCGGGGTCCGAGACCACCTGCAGGGACGATCCGTGGCAGCGGAAGCCGTCAGACCCGTTTATCTCAGAGAGAAAGTAGCCGCCGCTCCGGGCGAATCTGCCAGCTAGTACAACTCATACTGAATCAATATATGGCGTCAGTACCCGGTATGACAAAATCTGTTCCAGTGAGCCATTCCTGTTACTCCTGCTTGATGGGCCTCCCGGTTACTTATTTGGAAACATCGCATCGTGATAGCTGATCAGGCGATTGCGGTATTCACTGAGGATAAGAGATACCTGCAGCAGGCGGTCGACTTGGCCGCTGACCTTGTGTTGCCTCTGGTGAATAAGCGACCTGATGAAGAGTCCTTGCTGCTAGTCGTCGATCGGCACGGCGTTTCGCTTGTGTCAACCGCAATGGCCCATGGTCCACTCAGAATCGATTTTTCATCTCCCTCTTTGAACTATCGGCGAAGATTTGGCGGTGGCAGAGGACAGGCCATTGCCAGGGCGGTGGGTCTGAAAGGTGGCAACACACCGAGGGTATTGGATGCGACGGCCGGCCTGGGGCGAGACAGTTTTGTTCTGGCTTCCCTCGGATGCACCGTTATCATGATTGAAAGGTCCACCATTATGGCAGCGCTGCTCGCTGACGGATTATCGAGGGGGCAAAGAGATTCCGATATCGCTGCTGTGATCGATCGAATGAGTCTCCGTGTAGCGAATGCTGTGGGCTGGATCAACGCTGATGAGAATATCGATTTCGATGTCATCTACATCGATCCCATGTTTCCACCGAGAACGAAAAGTGCTCTGGTAAAAGGGGACATGCAGTTGTTACATAAACTACTCGGCGTTGATGAAGATATCGAATTACTGTTGTCGACTGCACTGCAGTCAAATGCCTCTCGGGTCGTCGTAAAGCGCCCCAAGAAGTTCGGCAACGTGGTTGGGTTGAAACCTAGCTTTGTTTTGCAAGGGAGATCAAGTCGTTTTGATGTGTATCTTTAGAGGGTTCGCTGGTGATATGGCGCACAGCCTGTAGAACGCCATACCTGAAATCACGTTCCAGGATGGGTTCAATGGCTGCGCTTATCTGCTTGAAATCTTCGCTTACAGTCAGTGCGCCAGCATTGATTTCGAGTTCCTTCCGTTGCACCAGCGTTGCCAGAAAGGTGGAGAACAACGATTTTTCAAAGAACTCCGGCGCGTTGATTCCGTAAAGCACCGATATGTTCTGGGCAATATTGTGACAGGTACTCTCCAGCAGATCCCTCGTCAGGGAGAGTGTATCGCTCTGGTTCAGTAGCGAACAGGCGATGAAAAAACGCTGCAGCGTGGGTTCGACAATCTGAGCCAACACTGTCAGGGAGGCGAATTCAGGAGACATGGGCGATGGCGAGTCTATACCGCCATCCCGTTTCACCGCTAAACCAATACTTATCATGACGTCAACGATGCGCTGACAGATCGAGTCCATCCCATGCAATGGCCAGGGGAGAAAGAATTCTGACTTAAGGTAGGGGTATAGGTCCTGGACGCTACCGAGCAGATTGTCGAGGGCCACGCCGGGATCTGTCTTAATCAGGCGTGCAATCAAAGACGGTAATGCTAACAGGTGGGCGACGTTGTTGCGGTAGTAAGTCATCAGTATCGCTACGTCTCCTTGTACGGAAAGAATGTCCCCAATGGGATAGGCGACGCGCTGGATCAGAGAAATCGTCTCAGCCTGCTCGATGATCTCATCTGTAGAGAAACTGGTTATCGTTATCTCTTCACTGTAAGGCATGTTGCGCAGCAGTTGGAGATAGATCTGGATGTGCTGTTGTAAACTCGTTTCCTCTATGGCCTGCTTTGGGGTTGCGAGCAGGATCAGTGCCACCAAGTTGATTGGATTTACCGCGGCAGCCCTATTGATGTTGGTCGCGATTTCATCTGCCAACAAGGAACAGGCTTTGGAGAAATGATTCTTGTCGATGCTTTCCGGATCCTGCCAGCCGGGCAGCTTGTCACTCAGAAATTCAGTCAGATATACCGGCTGACCGAAATTCACATTGACTGACCCGAAGGAGCTTCGCAGGGATCGCAATACTCGGAAGATGTCACCCAGAGATTCCTCCGTCTTCTCCTGGCCCTTTAGTTCTCCCAGGTAGGTGCTGGCCTCCAGTATCTTTTCATAGCCGAAGTAAACCGGCATGAACGCGATAGGCAGCGAGGGGTTTCGCTGGAAGCTTCTCATTGTCATGCTCAACATGCCTGTTCTCGGTCGTAACATTCGACCGGTTCTGCTTCTGCCACCTTCGATGAAGTACTCCACTGAATATCCCTTTATGAACGTCATATGGAGATATTCGTCGAACACCGTTCTATAGAGCTGGTCATCCTGAAAGGACCTGCGCATAAAGAAGGCGCCGCTGCGACGCAGAAAAGGGCCCACCAGGGCCAGGTTCATATTCTTACCTGCAGCGATATGAGGCGGCGTTAGCCCGTTCATGTAAAGGACATAGGAAAGCAGCAGGTAGTCCACGTGACTTCTGTGACAAGGCACATAGACGATCTCGTTTCCCAGGGCCAGTTCCTGAACCCGTTCGACATTCTCCACAACGATGCCGTTATAGAGTTTGTGCCAGAACCATGTCAGTAGCAGACAGAGAAAACGGATCACGCGATACGACTGGTGAGCAGCGATCTCCTCAGCATAGCGGCGCGCTGTTGTTTCAATCTTCGACAGAGGCTTGTTTTGCAGCTTGGCTTCTTCAAGGATAGCGGCACGTACAGATGTGCTGCTTAGAAGCGAATCCAGTAAGGTGCGGCGGTGGGACAGGTCCGGCCCGAGAATGGCCTGCTTTTGACGCCGGTAGTGAACCCGCAGAATCCGGGAGAGTTTTCTGACTCTTCTTCTCTCATCTTTCTCGCCGTCGAAGAGTGCGCGTAGTGAAATCGGTCTGCTGTATTGGACGACGATATGGTTGTGTTGAAAAATCAGCGCCAGCATCCGTTTGAAGCCACTGGTGACTGACCAGTTATCTGAGAGGACAAGCTTGAACAGTGATTTTTCCCGCTCCGGGGCATGTCCCCAGAAAAGGGACACGGGGACCAGCTGCACATCCATAGTCCGATTAGCAGTGAGTGTTTCCACTATGCGTAGCAGTCTTGGTGAATGGTGCCTTGAACTTTTTCTTTTGAATAAACGCCCTTCCGTGTGGGCAAGGAAGAAGAAAGAGCGCCCCTCCTGCTCGAAACCGTTGGTCATCGCATCGTGGGGCCGTGGTAGATCAGCTTTTTCGCAGGAGTCGTCGACAACCAGCAAATCTGTCAGGGAACGGTTGGGGAGTACGTAGCAGACGGGCTTGGATAACTCAAGACCAAGCCGTTCGACATCATCCCCTATTATCTGTGGTCCAACCCATGCCAGGAGTAGTTTTCTCAGGACATGGTAGTGGAGTTCTTTTACCTTCGTAAACGAGAAACGCGTCTGTAACGAGTCTATCCCGTACGTCTTCATTTTTTCTCAGGGAATCTCTTCTATGGTCGTTCACCATCAAAAAGACCGTCGATGACTTCTTTGGGATCGACACCTTCAATGACGACCTCCCATACACCGGTAAACTTCCTCTCATTGATTTTGGCTGAGTCCTCCTTGGAGGCAAGGACGGTTGGTCTGAGGAATATGAGCAGATTTTGCTTCTCATACTTTTCTGCAGTGCTCCTAAATAGTCTACCCAGAAAAGGTATATCACCTAACAATGGAACCTTAGTATTACTGTTAGTCACCTTATCTCGCATCAGGCCTCCTAAGACGATGACTTCGCCGTTGTCAGCCAGGATGGTTGTTTCGAGCGTACGCTGGTTGGTGATAATATCGGCGGCGGCCTCTGCACCAATGTTCTGTAGATCATCCACTTCAGAGATCTCCTGCGAGACCTCCAGTCGAACCAGGTCACCATCGTGGATGTGAGGCGTAACCGTGAGCGTCAAGCCCACATCTTCCCTCGATATGGTGGTAAAGGGGTTGTTGGCGCCCTGACTGCCGGTAACCGTCGATCCGGTCCTGAAAGGCACGGTCTGACCTATGACGATTTTTGCTTCCTGGTTGTCCATTGTCATTATGCTTGGCGTTGACAGCAGATTGACATCAGAATTCAGTGACAGGGCACGAATAATCAAGGCAAAGTTGATACCGTCAGCATTGGTTTTTCCTGCGGCAAAAAGAGGAGCGTCGCCCAAGGGGGGTGCCGTTGTTAAAGTGGGATCCACTGCCAACGATTGAAGAAGTGATGCCAGAATGCCCGATGGCGCTGTGATACCTAAAGGTAGTGACGAAGATGATGTATCACCGACGATCAATTCAGACCCCAACTGTTTTTCAAAATTGATGGTAACTTCAACGATTGCCGACTCGATCAGTACCTGCAACCGTCGGACGTCCAGTTGCTGAACAATGCTTTTTATCTCAGCCATCGAGGTCGGATTGGCACGGATCACCAACGCATTCAATCCCTCATCCGCTTGGATGTTAACAGCGTCATCCTGTGCGCCCGCTGCTTTCGGTGCTTTGGTCGTGTCCGTAACCAAGTTCTTGAGCAATTCAGCCATGTCTGTGGCATCTGCATGGGCGAGGCGAATCACCTGGGTGGTGCCCGTGCGTGTAGCAGGTTGATCCAATTGTTCAACCAGGGCCTGCATTTTTTCAAGCGTCGAGCTCTCGCCCTTGAATACCAGACTATTTGTTCGTTCACTGGCAACTACTGTGACTCTGTTTGGACCTTTTGCCCCTTTGCCGATCTGTTCAGGGGCAATCTTTTCCAGCAGTGCAACCATATCTTCTACCCATGCTTCCTTGAGCTGCACGATTGCGAGCCTGGATGTATCGGCAACGTCGATTCTGTCGACAATGTCGATCAATCTGAGAATGTTTGAAGCGTGGTCGCTGATGATGAGCACATTGGGTGAAGCGAGTCCGGAAATAAAGCTATATTGTGGAATCATGGGTCTGATTACCTTAACGAGTTCGACTGCCGATGCATTCTTTACCGGAATCACTCTCGTGATCAATTCTTCAGACGCCCGTTCTGAGGAGAAATCCATGGTGTTTCCGCTCTGTTTTGCCAGAACCTGTTGGATGATCTTGACCACATCGCCTGCCGGGACGGCCGCGTAGCCATGCACACGCAGGACACTCAGAAACAGTTCATAGGTTGCATCGATGTCGAGAGAAGTATTGGAGATAACCGTGACTTTACCTTTGACTCGAGGGTCGACTACGAAACTCTTGCCGGTGACAGTTGAGATCCAGGTAATGAACTCCTTAATATCGGAGTTCTTCATGTTAACCTTCCATGTCTGCTCTTCTGCCTGAAGATGAAGTGACAGGCTCAGAAGGAAAACAGACACCAATATTTGCTTGGTTTGCAGCAGTAACCTACTTGTTGTTTGCTTCACAGAACCGACTCACTCTGTATGTAATCGAAAGCTGGTTAACTCAATAACCAGGCTGAATAGTGACAGGGAGATGTTACTTTAATTTGCTCGAGAACCCAATTGATTAGATATCGGCCTAACGGATGTTGGTTGTTTGCTGTCCACTGATCTAACGGATTGGCACGGTGATAAAAAACCGCCGTTCTTGTCTTTGAATTTCAACTCTGACGCGACCCGCCGCCATTGCCTGATCCACCATGGATCTGTCCTGCATGACATCACCCACAGGCCGACCGTTAACGGACAGAATTATATCCCCGCCCTGCAAACCTGCCTGCAGAAGCTGTTGCTGAGATATCTGATTGCCCACCCGATAACCGCTGGTTTCACCTGCAGAGACTGATTCAATGCCGAGTTCCCTCAGCACCGACTCGGGGTCACTGTCGATCCTCTCTCGGTAGGAACTGACGACGTCGCTGATGGATCTCTGCTGAGTCGCGCTGCTGCTACTTCTTTGTCTGCTCTCTGCCTGTTTTTGGCGCGCCCTTTGTAACCTCGACTCTCTCAGCTTTTGGCTGCTTCTTCTGTCCCTGCGCTGGGGCTTTGTCGCTGGTCGCTCGCTGGTCGCTGCTTCGATGGCTGTTGACTGAAACGCGTCTTCGCTAAATCTCAACTTTTCATAGCGGGAACCACGTTTAAACAGGATGTGATCATCGTGGACGGCAGAGAGAATAGCATTGCCGGGCAGCCGGTCACCGATACGGTAGAGTTCACCTGTCTTGTTGGACTCTGACACTATGGCAGTCGATTCAGCCTGGTTTTTGGCGGTAAACACGCCCTTCAATTCAAGGTTCAGCTTGGTCTCGGGTGCATCCAGATCCGGTGAGATATTTTTCTGCTCGACAACACCAAATAGATTGAAATCCGCAATGCTGGTCTTTTTCGTGTTGCTTGGCGTTCGAGATTGACCCTGTTCGACCGGATCTGGCGGTTCGATGGGAGATTCCGTTAGATTGTCGATGCCAAACAGTGCTGTATCGGCGATGGAGAGAGTAATCAGCACGACCAACAGAAACATAGTCATTCTTGCTAGATTTTGGCTGTGTTTTGAAAAAAGATCCAAGAATAGATGCACAGGAGATCTCTACCGGACGTGATCATTTACCTTAACAGGGAACACCGTTATATTCCATGTAAACAGGCATCTGTGTGCCCTCCAAGCTGATTGGGGTCGTCACCATATCTTCTCCTCTACCTCCAGTACAACATCGTCGGGTGCGCCCGGGATCGGCCACGGCTGGGCAGCCAGGTCGAATAGGCGACCTCTGAGGACAACCTTCCCCCAACCGTTTCGGTCAAGCCGAACAGCCAGTACGGGAAGTTGCTTATCTTTCTCTTTTATCTGCAGAGTAACCTCGGATGATTGCAGCGCCAGGTCACCGATTAACGGTGGCAGTTCATATAAATCGGTGGTGCGATAGGTGGAGTATCTAACTGCGCCGCCCGACCATTCAAGATCCCCACTCAACTGCTCAATCCAATTGTCTTGTATGTGGAATGCCAAATCATGCAGATCCAGGCTACCGGACACCTGAAGGCCGTACTTGTGTATTACCGGATTGACCGCCCCTGCCTGGATGATTCCTGATAGCTCGCTGATCTGCAGATAATTGGATGCAACTGAAACAACCGTCGTCAACTGATGGAAGGAGCCGTCTATATTCAGATGGGTCTTGAGCTGGCCCGTCATCAGGTCGAGCGGCTTGATCTGCCATGCTACCTTTCCAGGTTTCAGGAACTCCCCGTCCAAGATGGCAGAACCGCGCCAGACAGTGCCTTCAATTCTGGACAAGGAGACCAGCGGGGCCGCGTACTCATCCCCGAATGCTTGCCAGATGATTCGCGCCGGCGCAAAGAGAACCACAAAAAGTACGAAGGTGACAGTTCCGACAGCGAGATATGTTTTGAAGTGACTCATTTGAATACTTATCACTTGGTGAGCTTCCGTGATCACTTGGTGAGCTTCCGTGATCTAGGAAGCAGGTCATTTCACCAGGTTATGACAGATTCACCCTCCTGACAAATGCTCAGCCACTCATCCGGATTCTGTTCCGGTGACCATGATCCGGCACAGCATCTGACTTCCACCCGGAGATGACGGAATGCATCGCGCGCGCAATCGAGGTCCGATTCCCAAGGGGTGTTGGGGGAATCGAAGAGGACACTGCTGTAACCATCCAGGACCTTCTCAACGATGATGATCCTGATGGTTGCAGTGTCTGTTTTAGCCAGCAAGTGATGAGTGGTTGAATTGCCCTTCGCCTCTGTGTCCGGCAGTAACAAAACGAATCTTTTCTTCAACCACTCGACGATATCGCTTAGTCCTTTACTGAGCAGATAGATCTCGATATCGGCATAGACTGGCTTGGCTTTTCCATTCATAGCAATCCTCGTGAGGCCAATGTAAGCATTACGTCAGTAGTACCTCCAGGACTGTCCCGTAGATTTCGGCGAGTTGATCGAGTTCATTTACGCTTACACATTCGTTCGCCTTGTGAATGGTCTGATTGACGGGGCCCAACTCCACCACTTCGGCGCCGGTGGGCGAGATGAATCGACCATCCGATGTCCCGCCGGACGTGGATAGTGCCGTAGCGCCGCCGGTCACCTTTTGAATGCTCTGTTCTACAGCAGTGATAAGCTGGCCCGGCGAAGTGAGGAAAGGCTCTCCGGAGAGATTCCACTCAAGGGAATAGTCAAGCCCATGCCCATCGAATATTTGCTGGCAGCCTTGCTGCAGGGATTCCACGCTGGATTGAGGTGAATACCTGAAGTTAAAGAGAACTTCCAGCGAACCCGGTATGACGTTTACGGCTCCGCTGCCGGCATGCAGGCTCGAGATCTGCAAACTGGTTGGTGGGAAAGTCTGATCGCCACCGTCCCACTCCCTGCTGACCAGTTCAGCCAGTGCTGCCAGAGACTTGTGAATAGGATTGTCGGCGAGCGCCGGGTACGCTACGTGTCCCTGGGTGCCTTTGATGAACGCTCGACCGTTTAGCGAACCCCTACGACCGATCTTCACGGTATCACCGAGAGTGGTTTCGCTACTGGGTTCACCAACGAGGCACCAGGTTATCTGTACGCCGCGTCGTTTTAGTTCACGCACCACTTTGACTGTACCGTCGACGGCATCTGCTTCCTCATCGCTGGTGATCAAGAAGCCGATGCTGCCCTTGTGATGCGGATTGGACGCCACAAAATCCGCCACTGCAGTGACCATGGCGGCGAGACTGCCTTTCATATCGGCTGCGCCTCTGCCGTATAGAAATCCATCCTTTATGGTGGGGAGAAAAGGTGGATCTATCCAATCGTCCAGGAGACCGGACGGAACCACGTCTGTGTGGCCAGCGAACACAAAGAGGGGTGAAGCGTCGCCGCGAGTGGCCCAGAAATTGCTGACATCACCATAGGGGAGGTGCTCGATCTCAAATCCCAGCTCTTCCAACTGCGCCGTCAAGAGCTGTTGGCAGCCACCATCATCGGGAGAAATTGATGGGATGCCAATGAGTTTCTGTGCCAGTTCCAGAGTCGACGATAGTCCTCCCATATAGAATCTCTTGTCCCGCCTGCGCTAATTGGGACGGCTAGTTCTCAATTGTGTGCATGCAACGCTTCGTTCAGGCTGATAGCCCTTTTGTTGGTCCGGCATTCTACGGTGCCCGTTTGCGAGTTACGAATGAACAGCATATCCGACTGCCCCGCCAGTTCTCTGGCTTTAACTACTTTAACGGGATTCTTGTCTTCATCGATTACCTGCACCAGGGTGCCCGGCGTCACGTATAGTCCAGCTTCGATGGTGCATCGGTCGCCGAGCGGAATGCCGGTGCCGGCATTTGCGCTGATGAGACAGTCCTTGCCGATCGTCAAAACGATGTTACCACCCCCTGAGAGAGTCCCTGCGGTACTGGCGCTGCCACCAAGGTCGCTGCCGGCTTCGATGGTGACTCCCTGCGATATGCGGCCTTCGATCATCCCCGGCCCGATGGCAGCAGCATTAAAATTGACGAATCCCTCATGCATTACCGTAGTTCCATCTCCCAGATAGGCACCCAGACGCACTCTTGCCGAGTGCGCAATTCTCACACCTGTTGGAACGACGTAGTTGGTCATCTTGGGGAACTTGTCTACTGACGCCACCTCCAGGACTTCCCCTCTCATTCGGGCCTGCAGTTGAATCTCGAATAATTCATCCAGGTCCACGGCGCCACGGTCGGTCCAGGCAACGTTGGCAAGCAGTGCATAGATGCCATCCAGATTCTGTTGGTTTGGTTTAACGAATCGATGGGAGAGAAGATGCAGCTTCAGATAGGTCTCAGGTGTGGATGTTAGCTCCCTGTCCTCCTCGATAAAGGTAATCACTCTCGGTTGGTCGCTGGATGTCATGGCGGTCAGAATTGTCTGCTGCCGTTCGTCCTGTAACAGCGGCGTGAGCTTTGACAGCGCAGCCGAGTCTAGCTCGATAGATTCGTTTCCTCCTTGGTACCCGATTGCCGCGCCGATGATTTCCACCAGGGCGGCCTTCGGCTGAAACAGGGGCTGCGGGTAATACACCTCCAGCCACTCGCCTTTACGATTCTTGGTGCCAACGCCGAATGCGAAACTGTAGAATGCGTTATCTGTCATATTTCATTCTCTTAAGCATATTCTGACCGCGTGAATTCCAGAAACTCCACCAAGCGAGAGGCAGCTTCAGTACACCTGTCTAACGGTGCAACTAGAGCCATTCTTAGTCGATGACTGCCTGGATTGATTCCGTCCACCTGTCGTGACAGGTAGCTGCCTGGCAGAACGGTAACATTCTGCCGCTGAAATAACTGTCTGGAAAATTCCTCATCGGCCATCGAGATCCTCGGCCATAGATAGAATCCTGCCTCGGGTCGTTGTACATCCAGACGGTCGCCCATGATATCCAGGACGGCGTCGAATTTCGCGACGTAGTTGGCGCGGTTTTGAATCACGTGCTCTTCGTCGCGCCAAGCCAGCATGCTGGCGGTTTGATTTTGTATTGGCATGGCTGAACCGTGATAGGTCCTGTAAAGGAGAAACTGCGCCACTAATTTCCTGTCACCGGCAACGAATCCCGACCGTAGTCCCGGCAGATTCGACCGTTTGGAAAGACTGTTGAACACAAGGCAACGACCATAACTGTGCCTGCCGATGCTGCTGCAAGCTTCCAGCAAGCCAACTGGTGGCTGCGCTTCATGCATGTATATCTCTGAGTAGCACTCATCTGACGCAATCACGAAATCATAGCGGTCGGCCAGCACGATCAATTCCTGCAAAGTCGTGAGGTCGATCACTGATCCACTGGGATTGGCTGGAGTGCACAGGTAGAGCAATTGACATCTTAGCCAGGTCTCTTCCGGGACATTGGAAAAGTCCGGCAAGAATCCGTTGTCGTCAACACAGTTGAGATAGACAGGCTTTGCACCGGCAAGGATTGCTGCCCCTTCATAAATCTGGTAGAAGGGGTTCGGCAGCAGGACTGCAGGGTCGTTACTTCGTTCTATCACAGCCTGTGCAAACGCGAACAGTGCTTCTCTGGTTCCATTGACGGGCAGTACTTGCGTTTCGGCGTCGATGGAATCTTCCTCAAGATTGAAACGGTTGGCCAGCCAGTGAGCGATGGCTTGTTTTAGTTCCAGCATGCCTTTGGTCGCAGGATATGTACCGAATGCCTGCTTCAACATTGTGTGATCGCTGAACTGATCGATTATGAATTGTGGTGCAGGGTGTTGTGGTTCACCCAGAGACAGAGGAATGTTGCTGAGAGAATGGGGCGGCGACAGATCAGCAAGCAACTGGTTTAGCCGCTCGAATGGGTAAGGGTATAGTTTCTCAAGCAGGGTGTTCATACACTGGCTACTGGGCGACTAACTAGTGCCCATCCGTATCTAAAGTCCGTACTTCGGGTGCCCATCCGAATGCGGCCCACTCAAATTATCCTTTTTTGCAGCAAACATTTCTACCCTGTCGCATTGATTTCGCCAAAAACACCTATTTCTGGATGGACACTAACTATTGGCATGATCATCCAATTCTGAGATCACTGCCCGTTTGAGATTGTTACAGAGTTCAGAATCACCAATCGGACTTTTGTTCTTGTCACAGATGAAAAACACATCTTCAACTCTATCGCCCAGCGTGGTGATCTTAGCGTTCAGCAGAACTATTTCGAACTCGACAAATATACGCCCCAGAAGTGCTAACAGTCCCGCTCTGTCTGGTGTGGCGATTTCGAGTACAGTCTGTTGTGTAACGATGTCATTGCTGATTGTAACGTGGGTTTGCACATTGAACTGTTTCAATGACCTGGAGGTCCTCCTCTTCACCAGATTGGAGTATTCCTCAGGATAGCTCAGGTGCTCTTTGAGAATTGCCAGAATCTTGGCAATTCTCTCCTGATTTTCGCCAACAGGCTGACCATCCACGTCCAGCACGACGAAGGTGTTGAAGACAAGATCACCTGCAGAGGTAATGATTCTGGCTTCCTGGACACCCAAATTCAACTGATCCAAAGCGGTTACTGTGGCAGCAAACAGATAATCTCTGTTGCGTGCATGCATGAATATCTGTGTCGCGCCCTCTTCTCCCTGTTGGTAGTAACGATCTTTGATGAGAACCAGCGGTCCTGAATCCAACGAGTGTTTGAGAATGGCCTCGGTATGCCAAACGATGTCGGCAAGTGACTCGCGGATGAAATATTCATCGCCGATGTTGTCCCACAAGGCCAAAATCTCGTGTTCTGTGATGCCTTTGGACGTTAGCCGATCGATGACGGCTGTCTGAGCATCGGCGATGTATTCAGATTTGTCGACGTAGTATTCCAATCCCCGTCGCAACACGCGTTTGGTGTCAAGATAGAGCTGCCTCAGTAAGGCCGCTTTCCACGTGGTCCAGATGACGGGGTTGGTAGCCGTGATGTCGGCTACGGTCAGCGTGTACAGATAGTCCAGTCTGACCTGATCCTGCACAAGAAGGGCAAATTCTCTTACGATCTCCGGGTCTGATATGTCTTTCTTCTGTGCTGTGACCGACATGACCAGGTGATTCAGCACCAGCCAGCCAACCAGGTTACTGTCCCACTTTCCCAGATTGTGTTGCTGACAGAATTCAGCGACACACGTTGATCCCCATTTCGAGTGATCGCCTCCTTTACCCTTGCCTATGTCGTGATAGAGAGCAGCGATATAGAGGAGTTCTATCTTGGGCAATCTGGGAATGATATGGGCAGCCACCGGGAATCTTTGTTGATTGTCCTTGTACCGGAAAAGCCGAAGATTGCGTATCACCTGCATGGTGTGTTCATCTACCGTGTAGATGTGGAACAGGTCAAATTGCATTTGGCCGATTATCCGACCGAATTCCGGCAGATAGGCACCCAGGATGCCATATCGCTTCATTCTCCTCATATGGAACGAAAGCTTGTGAGGCGATTTCAGCAATTCCATGAACAGAGCGGTAGATTTGGGATCCGCTCTGAACTTGTCATCGATAAGATAGATGTGATTTCTCACCAGTCTAATCGTTGAAGATCTTACGCCCTCGATACTTTCATGGTTCCCCATCAGCACGAACAGTTCGATCAACGCTGGTGGAAAGGACCTGAATATATCGTCTGCAACGACCTCAATATAATCGTTGTGAATTCGAAATCGTTGGTTGAGCGGTTTGATGACTGCCCGTTCACCTTCCCGCAGAATCTCTTCTTCGAAATGCTGCAATAGCAGACTGGTAAGCCCGCGTAGACTCAGGCATGTACGATAGCAGTCCTGCATGAACTGCTCCACCGCCAGCAGATCGTCGCGGTCCTTATAGCCAAACAGTTCCGCGAGTCTGCGCTGCGACTCGAAGGACAACCGATCATCTGCGCGTCCCGATAAAATGTGCAGCCCATATCGAATCTTCCACAGGAACGCTCTGCCTCTCGAGAGCAATTCACTTTCAGATCTGGTGAGAAAACCGTGCTGCATCAGATCGTCCAGGCCTTCGGCATCAAATCTCCGCTTCGCCACCCACACCACCATGTGGATGTCTCTCAAACCGCCCGGGGAACTCTTTACGTTTGGTTCCAGGTTGTATACGGTCTCATCGTACTTTTCGTCCCGTTTCGCTTGTTCTGCGATCTTGGCTCTATAGAATTTCTCACTAGACCAAATCTTGCGCCGGCTGATTCTTTTCGACATTTTCAGTCTGAGTTCATCACTGCCTGCAATTGTGCGGCTTTCCATCAAGGCAGTCATAATGGTGACATCGGATTTGCACTGGATTTTGCATTCGTTAATGGATCTGACACTGTGTCCCACTTCCAGCCCGATATCCCATAACAGTGTCAGAAAATTCTGAATGTTCTGCTTGTGCAGTGTGTAGGTGTTTCGTTCCAGAAGTATCAACAGGTCGATGTCGGAGTGAGGGTGCAGTTCACGGCGCCCATAGCCACCAACTGCTAACAGGCTGATTCTGGTTTTTCTCCAGCTGCTGATGTTCTGGTTCCAGTTAAATCGATGCCAGGTCAGATTGAGAATCTGATCCATAAAGACCGCCCGTTCGCGTACCAATTGCTCTACCGAAGCGCCCGCATAGAATCGATCTGCCAAGGTGCGCTCGGCAGATTTCAATTCAGCCTTCAAAACAGGGATCATGCGCGAGCGATTTACCAGCCGAATTTCAAGCTGCTTGCGATCCACGAGGTCGGTGGTTGGCAGTGCACGGTTCATGTTGAACTCTCACGCGGTTCGAGTCGAAGCCTTGCAGGGCCTTGCGTGTATCTGACAGACATCAGGAGCACCGTGTAATTGTCTCATCGGCGCGCAGAGTCAGAATTTTGAAACCGGTCTCAGTGACCAGGATCGTGTGCTCCCATTGAGCAGTCAGTTTGTGATCTTTGGTCACTACGGTCCACTGGTCTGGCAGCAGCCTCACGTGGCGCTTACCGGCGTTGATCATCGGTTCGATGGTAAAGGTCATGCCTGCTTCCAGTATCAAGCCGGTGCCGGGATTACCATAGTGTAAAACCTGGGGTTCCTCATGAAAGATAGCGCCGGTTCCGTGGCCACAGTATTCGCGCACGATCGAATATTGGTTCTTCTCTGCGTGTATCTGGATGGCGTGGCCAATATCTCCCAGCGAGTTGCCGGGTTTCACCGCAGCGATACCTTTGTAGAGACACTCCTGCGTGACTCTAACCAGACGTTCCGCCAGAACACTGCATTTACCCACCAGGAACGTTTGGCTGGTGTCGCCGTGATAGCCATCTTTGATGACCGTGATGTCGACGTTTACGATGTCGCCGTTCTTGAGTATCTTCTTGTCGCTGGGAATTCCATGGCACACCACGTGATTGACCGAAGTGCATATGGATTTTGGGAAGCCCTTGTAATTCAGCGGTGCCGGAATGGCGTTTTGAACCTGCACAGTGTATTCATGACAGATTCTATCCAGCTCTCCGGTACTGATGCCCGGCTCTATGTAGGCATGAATCATCTCCAACTGCTCGGCAGCCAGTTTTCCGGCCACTTTCATTTTTTCGATCTCTTCTGGAGATTTGATTCTCGTGCTCATGGAACTCGGTATCTTCATTGAAAACGCGAACTATAGCAGATCTGAGATTTCTCAGCGTTGGGCTGGCCGGGCTGCATAACCGGACCGGCGTAAGAGAGGAAGTGTTTTTAGCAGACCACAGCTGTCTTGTAAATGTTTGGTTATGGGGGCTGATTTATGGTATAAAGCGCGCGCTTTTCGGTATCAGACGACCAAAATTCAAATTATTGAAATCACACATGCATCGACACATGATTTTGGGTGCCTCGAAAGGGGTTGAATCATGGGATGCATGGAGGCATAACCCTAACGATCGGAGTTCAAAATGTCTAACGTATCCATGCGTGACCTGCTGGAAGCGGGTGTTCATTTCGGCCATCAGACAAGGTATTGGAATCCCAAGATGGATCCATTCCTGTTCGGTTCCCGCAATAACATTCATATCATCAATCTTGAGTATACGCTGGCTGCTTTTGAGGAATCATTAGCAGTTGTAAAGAACCTTGCCTCTCGCAGAAACAAAATACTGTTTGTGGGGACGAAACGTTCTGTTGGTAAAGTCATCAAGGAGCACGCCGAGAATTGTGGTATGCCCTATGTCGACAAGCGCTGGCTGGGTGGCATGTTGACCAACTACAAGACCATCAGGCAATCCATCCGTCGATTGCGAGAACTGGAAGTTCAAAGTACCGATGGCACTTTTGAGAAGCTAACCAAGAAGGAAGCGCTTTCACGGCGCAGAAACCTGGACAAACTGGAACGGAGCCTCGGTGGTATCAAGGATATGGGGGGACTCCCCGATATTCTTTTTGTCATCGACGTGGATCATGAGCGTATCGCTATTTGCGAGGCGAACAAGCTCGGGATTCCGGTGGTTGGAATTGTGGACTCCAACTCCGATCCGGACGGTGTCGATTACATCATCCCAGGCAATGATGATGCGATCCGATCGATCCGATTATTTGTCGAAGGGGTGGCTGACGCCGTGATGGAAGGTCGTAGCGAAGCTGAAGGCGAAATGTCGGCAGAGGACTTTGTAGAAATAGCTGAACCGGAAGCCGCCCAAGCATCTGAACCGGAAGCTGCCGAAGAATCTGAACCGGAAGCTGCCAAAGAATCTGAACCGGTAGCTGCCAAAGAATCTGACCCGGCAGCTAACCAGGAAGCCGAAGTGGAAGCCGTCCCAGTGGACGCCGCCCAGGAACCTGAACCGGAGGTTGCCCAGGAACCTGAACCGGAAACTGCCCCCGTGGACGCTGCCGCAGTGGACGCTGCCGCAGTGGAAGCTGCTAAGGCGACCGAAGCGGGCACGCCCCCAGCCACTGATACAGAGAATACAGCAGACAAAGACTAGGTTGCTTGTGGGGATGCATCAGGATTCACCTGCACAATCCCCGGCACCTACGTCGCCCACTACGGGAACAGTCTGTCGGCTGGACACAATGGCAAATGAAGAAACTAATGATTTGGAGTGAGGAGACAAAATGGCTGCGATAACTGCATCTTTGGTAAAGGACCTGCGCGATCGAACCGGCATTGGCATGATGGACTGCAAGAAAGCACTGCAAGAATCTGAAGGCGATATAGATGATGCGATCGCATTGCTGCGCAAGAATAGTGGTCTGAAGGCAGCCAAGAAAGCTGGCAGAACGGCCACCGATGGACTGGTCAAAGTGATGGTGTCGGATGATCGACAATCCGCGGCGATGGTGGAAGTCAACTGTGAGACGGATTTTGCTGCCCGGCACGAGGATTTTAGCAACTTCGTCGAGACAGTTACGGCACAGGTCTTTGCCAGCCAGGAAACCGATATCGACAAACTTTTGGCTGCCGGCCTTGAGAAGGAGCGGCAGGTGCTGGTTCAGAAGATCGGTGAGAATACAAGTATTCGCCGTGTCGAGACAGTCACCACCGACAGTGGCCAGATCGCGGAGTATGTACACAACGGCAAGATAGCGGTACTGGTCGTACTGCAAGGCGGCGATCAAGTGCTGGGTAAAGACATCGCTATGCATATAGCTGCCACCAATCCGATGGTGGTGAACCCGGAAGATGCACCTGAAGAGACCGTAGCAAGAGAAAGAGAGATCTATGTCGCTCAGGCGGAAGCGAGTGGTAAACCCCCTGAAATAGTCGCGAAAATGGTCGAGGGGCGTATTCGAAAATATCTGTCTGAGATCAGCCTGCTGGATCAACCCTTCGTAAAGGACCCGGACCAGAAGATCGGGGCACTCTTGAAGGCGGCCGATTCCTCGATTGCCAGCTTTATGCGCTTTGAGGTAGGTGAAGGCTTGTAGATCGAAGAAGGTGATGTTGCTCACCCAAAGTCGAAACAACGTACCAATGACCACGACATCACGGCGCGAATAACCTAACAGAACGGTATAGGTTTTCATTCATCGGGATGATGCTATGTCAGCGACAGGGTCAGCCAAGGGTTCAACCAAGTACCAGCGGATACTCCTTAAACTCAGTGGTGAAGCCCTGAGCGGTGAAGCAAGCTCAGGAATCGATCCGAGGCAGCTCGATCGAATGGCCGCTGAGATAGAACAGGTTACCGACCTCGGTGTGGAAGTAGGACTGGTCATCGGTGGTGGCAATCTGTTTCGTGGTGCAACGCTGCAGGCAGCAGGCATGAACCGGGTCACTGGTGACCACATGGGTATGCTTGCCACCGTCATGAACGCTCTGGCCATGGCGGATGCCCTACGCAGGGCCAGTATCGCCACCGTGGTCATGTCAGCCATTCCCCTAAACGGCATCGCAGATTGTTTCGATAGGAATCACGCCATCAATCGTCTTGGCGGTGGTGACGTTGTGATCTTCACGGCCGGAACAGGGAACCCGTTCTTCACAACCGATTCGGCTGCCTGTCTGCGTGCAATTGAAATTGATGCCGATATCGTTCTTAAGGCAACCCAAGTAGATGGAGTTTATTCCGCCGACCCGATGGTTTATCCTGATGCCAGAAGGTTTGAGTCCCTGACTTATACAGAAGTGCTTGAGCAACAGCTTGGAGTGATGGACTTGACCGCTATTTGTCTGGCCAGAGATCACGGTCTCCCGGTGCGAGTGTTTGCTATGAGCGAAGCTGGCGCGCTCCGCAAACTGGTGGTGGGAGAGGACGTAGGGACCCTAATAGAGAGTTAGAATAAAGGCTACCCGTCGCGTCAGTTAGCTTAAGAGTTCCGCCGTCACTTGAAGCAGGATTCTAGCTTCAGCTAACCAGTGCCTGTCCAGAGTAGTGTCAAGGTGGCTTAAAAGGTCAAGCATAGATCAAGTGTTAGCAGTAAAATCACGACTTGAGGCAGGCACCCGAAGCACGGACTCTCAATGGTTAGGTGTTAGCAGTAAGATCACGACTTGAGGCAGGCATCCGAAGCACGGACTCTCAATGGTCAGGTGTTGGCAGTCAAATCAAAACTTGAGGCAGGCACCCGAAGCACGGACTCTCAATCTGGATGGTCACTAGCGGGGACGGTATAGTGATAAACGAACTACGGGAAGATACAGCGGTCCGCATGGACAAGACACTGGCTTCGCTGGAGGCCACTTTCGCCAAGATCAGAACGGGCAGGGCTCATCCGAGTTTGCTGGACACCATTCTGGTGCCCTACTATGGTACCGACACCCCTCTCAAGCAGGTTGCCAACATAACGGTCGAAGAGGCACGATCGTTGGTGATTACCCCGTGGGAAAAGTCTCTGATTCCGGCTGTGGAGAAGGCGATTCTCAAATCGGACCTTGGACTGACACCGTCTGCCAGCAGCGATAACGTACGTCTTCCTATGCCGGCATTAACTGAAGAAAATCGCAAAGACCTGACTCGTGTAGCGCGACATGAGGCAGAAAATGCCAGAGTTGCGCTACGGAATATCAGGAGAGATGCCAACTCTGATTTGAAAGAGCTCCTCAAGGATAAAGATATCAGTGAAGATGAAGAAAAGCTTGGTTTGGAGATGATTCAAAAACTCACTGATGAGAAGGTTGCTGACGTTGACAAGGTACTAGCGGCGAAAGAAACCGATCTGATGGAAAACTAGCAGTACAAACCGGACTAGGTGAATTGCTCAAACAGCGAATTGTCACAGCACTGATATTAGCGCCCATCGTCATCGCCGGTATTTTCCTGTTGTCAGATCTTTATTTTGCACTGTTCGTGGGACTCTTTATCGTCGTCGGTGCATGGGAGTTTGCTGATCTATGTGGTTTGGCACCCATACACAGGGTTTTCTACGCTGGACTGATGTTGCCGGTGTTGTTCGGCGCCTATTTCTTGAGTTCCGAGATGCTGCTGTGGATCGGATTCTTCTGGTGGTGCGTAGCCTTTGTCCTGGTGATCAGTTATCCCGATGGCGTTAAGTTCTGGGGCAATGTTTGGCAGCGTTCGTGCATAGGATTCCTTGTGCTGGTACCGGCCTGGATCGGTCTGATCCAGTTGAAGACACATGAAAAAAGCACCTTTCTGATCTTGTTGCTCATGTTTCTGATCTGGGGAGCCGACGTCGGTGCCTACTTCGCGGGCCGAGCTTTTGGCGACAGAAAGCTTGCACCTCGGGTCAGTCCCGGCAAGTCCTGGGCAGGTGTCTACGGAGGGCTGGGCACGGCGGCAGTTGTTGCTTTGCTGGCCATCTGGTGGGAAAACGAGATGCTGACCGGCAGTCAGTGGGTACTGTTCTTCTTCCTGTGCATATTCATCGTGGTGGTGTCCGTGCTCGGTGATCTGACGGAAAGCATGTTCAAACGTCACAGGGGTGTTAAGGACAGCAGTGGTCTACTACCAGGTCACGGCGGTATTCTGGATCGTATCGACAGTCTTTTGGCTGCCGGTCCGGTGTATGCTTTGTCACTGACTCTGATCGGCTGGAAGTAGCAGGATGCCGGAATCGCGGAAAAACGTAACCATACTGGGATCTACCGGATCAATCGGGCGCAACACGTTGGAAGTGATTGGCCGCCACAATGACCTTTACGGGGTGTTTGCCCTGACGGCAGATACCAACATCCAGCAGCTCCTCGAACAATGTCACCAGTTTGAACCGCGCTTTGCTGTCCTGCAAAACACCGATGCGGCCCTGCAGTTGGCTGAACTGATGGCGGAGCAGGGGGCTAAAACCACGGTTCTGGGTGGTCTTGAAGGTCTGCTGGAGGTGGCTTCCCATAGCGAGTGCGATTACGTGATGGCTGCAATTGTGGGAGCAGCAGGGCTGAAGCCCACGCTGGCGGCCGTGGAAAGTGGCAAACGGGTGCTTCTAGCCAACAAGGAAGCGCTGGTCATGTCGGGCGCCCTCTTTATGGACGCGGTGAAGAAATCAGGGGCTGAAGTGCTGCCCATTGACAGCGAACACAACGCAATCTTCCAGTGTCTGCCGGACGGTTTCAAAACCAAGGACATCCGTCGGATTCTGCTGACCGGATCGGGGGGACCCCTGCTGAGGGAACCTCTGGATCAACTGAAGTATGTCCTGCCGGATAGGGCCTGCGCTCACCCGAACTGGAAGATGGGCAGGAAGATCTCGGTCGATTCGGCAACCATGATGAATAAAGGGTTGGAGTTGATTGAGGCAAACTGGCTTTTCGATGTAAAGATGGACCGAATCGAGGTCATTATCCACCCGCAAAGCATCGTCCACTCAATGGTTGAGTATCAGGACGGATCAATTCTGGCACAGTTGGGCAGTCCTGATATGCGTACACCGATCGCCCATGGGTTGGCATGGCCGAATCGAATTGATTCCGGGGTGGCGAGTCTTGATTTCTCTGCCCTGGGACAACTACTGTTCGAATCGGTGGATATGGAGAGATATCCCTGTTTGCGGCTGGCCATGGAGGTCCTGGCAGCCGGTGGATCACTGCCGACCGTTTTGAATGCTGCAAACGAGGTGGCTGTGCAGGCTTATCTGGATGAACTTATTTGCTTTACGGACATCCCAGTTATTATTGAATCAGTTCTTGAACGGTCGGACACTCCGGCAGCACACAGCATAGAAGAGATTCTGGAAATCGACAGGATCACCCGGCGTTCGGCCCAGGGAATGATTGAGACTGCGCATCGATCGCAGTAGCTACAGGATTGCATCGCAGAGATGGCAGTTATTGAGACAGTTCTAGCTTTGATAGTCACCATATCCATATTGGTGACCATCCATGAATTCGGTCACTTTTGGGTGGCTAGATTGTGTGGTGTCAAAGTGCTCCGATTCTCGGTCGGATTTGGAAAACCGCTCTTCACGTATCGCTCGCCACCGGTCGAGATGATGCCGCCTCCGGATGATCAGCCGATCCGTACCAGGGCAAATGAACACTTCGGTACAGAGTTTGTAGTCGCTGCGATACCACTCGGCGGCTACGTTAAGATGCTGGATGAGAGAGAAGGCCCCGTGGCCGATGATGAACTGCATCTGGCTTTCAATCGTAAACCTGTACTTTCAAGAATCGCGGTGGTCGCTGCCGGGCCGCTGGCTAACTTTCTCCTCGCCATACTCTGTTACTGGCTTGTGTTCACAGTCGGCGTAACCGGCATCGTGCCACTTCTGGGTGAGATTGACCAAGACAGCAAAGCGGGTGCCGCAGGATTTGTTCAAGGTGAGGAGATCATCAGCGTAGGTGGCAAATCAATCGCCACCTGGAGGGACCTCAATTTCGAGTTGTTCAAGAGAATTGGTGACACAGGTACGATTCAATTCACGGTAAAAGCGCCGGAATCCGAGAAAACATCAGAACACTGGATCGATGTGACGGAGTGGCTTGCTGATGAAGAGAGCCCCTATCCAACTTCCGATCTCGGTCTGGTTCTACATCAGCCATCGGTGCCGCCAGTAATCGGAAGCCTGGTCAAGGGGGGTAGAGCCCTGCAATCCGGGTTGGAGGTGGATGATAGGGTGCTGGCCATAAACGGTATCCCGGTTGATAGCTGGGAGGAGTTTGTCGATATCATCCAGCAGAACCCGGAGCAGGACCTTGACCTGAAAGTGTCACGACTGGGGGATATCGTCTACCTGCGGCTCAGACCGGAAAGATCGATCCGCGATAGCAAAGAGATAGGACTTATAGGTGCAGCCACTCATATGATCGAGATGCCCGATTATATGAAGAGGAAGGTGAGTTATCCCGTCTACAAAGCCTGGCTACCGGCTTTGGGAGAAACCTGGAGCATGTCCGTGTTCACCTTGGTGTCTGTAAAGAAAATGATTATGGGTGCAATTTCGCCCAGTAATCTGAGTGGTCCCATTACCATCGCCAAAGTAGCCTATGCGTCTGCCAAGTCCGGGCTGGAGTCTTATGTTGGCTTCATAGCTTTGTTAAGCATCAGTCTGGGAGTACTAAATCTCATGCCGATACCGATCCTCGATGGTGGCCATCTGGTTTACTACTTGATTGAATTGATCAGAGGACAGCCGGCACCGGAACGTATTCAGGTGTTGGGGCTGCAAGTGGGCATATTTCTAATTGTCAGCATCATGTTATTGGCGTTCTATAACGATTTTGCGCGATTCTAGCCGAGTCAAGGAAGTCCTGGTGATCAACAAAGATGCAGCGTTCGGTAACCTGGTTCACCTAATATGTTAATCAAACGAATCTCATTATTTCTGCTGCTGACTCTGGCCAGATTGGCATGTGCCGACGTGTTTGAAGTATTGGATATCAGAGTGGAGGGATTACAAAGAGTTTCTGCAGGCACTGTATTCAGTGCTGTATCTCTGAATGTCGGCGATACGGCCGACGAGATTAGCATAAGGCAGGTGATTCGGGAGTTATTCAAAACCGGCTTCTTCCTGGACGTAAAAGTCGGCAGAGATGGCGATATACTGGTAATCAGTGTATCCGAGCGACCATCCATCAGCGATCTCCAGATAGAGGGAAACAAGGCCATCGAGACTGAAGCGTTGCTGGAAGGGTTGAAGCAGTCCGGTCTCGAAAGCGGGCAGATTTTCAAACAGTCCACGCTCGAACATATCAGACAGGATCTGGAAAGGCAGTATGTCGCTCAGGGCCGTTACGGTGCGAAGATTGAAACTACCGTGGAGGAACTGCAACGCAACCGGATACAACTCCAAATTGATGTGACCGAAGGTGAAGTCGCCGGGATACGACACATTAACATCGTTGGTAATACACTATTCAGTGATGAACAGCTCGGCGAAGTACTGGAGCTCAAACTCCCCTCCTTGTTTTCGTTCTATACCAAGGATGATAAGTATTCGAAGGAGAAACTTTCCGGAGACCTGGAATCACTGGAGTCGTATTACTTAGACCGGGGATACGTCAATTTCAGCATCGAGTCCACTCAGGTTTCCATAACGCCAGACAAGCGAGATGTTTACATCACGATCAATATTGTCGAAGGTGACAGATTCAGCGTCGGCGATGTAGAGATCGCCGGTGAATTACATGAAGTGCCGGAAGGTTCCATTTATTCTCTCCTGGTGGTAAGAAAAGGGCAGGTATTCTCTCGAGCAAGGATGACGGCATCCGAGGAAAGGATAGAAACAGCGCTGGGCAATGCCGGCTACACATTTGCCAGTGCGACCGGAGAACCCGTACCTAATGGTAAAGATAGTACGCTGACGGTTAAGTTCTTTGTGGATGCGGGCAGAAGAGCCTATGTCAGACGCATTAATTTCAGTGGCAACACCGTTACACAGGACACAGTGTTGCGTCGCGAGATGCGCCAAATGGAAGGTGGATGGGCGTCGACAGCTTCTATCGAACGCTCAAAAGTACGCATGGAAAGGTTGGGGTTTTTCAAAGCAGTCAACGTTGAAACGCCGCCTGTACCCGGCACCGACGACCAGATCGATGTTGAGTATTCGGTTGAAGAGCAGCCGTCCGGATCGATCTCGGCTACCCTAGGCTATGCGCAGGGAACAGGATTAATTCTGGGTCTGGGATATCAGGAGACCAATATTTTTGGTTCAGGCAACAGTGTAAATGTGGGTGTAAATCGTAGTGACTTTCAAACAGCTTACAATTTTTCCTTCTTCGATCCCTATTACACAGTGGACGGCGTAAGCCGGGGTTACTCCATGTTCTTCAGGCAAAGCGATTACGGAGACTTTAATATCGCTACTTTTTCATCCGATTCATTTGGTGGAGCGGTCAACTACGGCTATCCCATCAGTGAGCTATCGAGGATAAATTTTAGTGTAGGTTATGAGAACACACACATAAAAGAGGGGTTGTTCCCCGCCCAGGAAATATCGGAGTTTGTGGGCAACGAAGGGAGTTACTTTGACCTGGTTTCCGTGACCGGTGCGTATCAGATGTCGGCCCTTAACAGGGGCTTGTTACCATCGGGTGGTCGCTCACAGTCCGTTTCACTGGAAATGACTCTCCCCGGCAGTTCATTGGAGTTTTTCCAACTCAGATATACCGGCCAGATTTTTTTCCCGCTGACGCGTCTATTTACGTTACGGCTTCGCACTGACTTGGGATTTGGTTCCAGTTATGGGAAAACCAAGACCTATCCCTTTTACAAACATTTCTACAGTGGCGGAATGGGTTCAGTGCGTGGATATGAACAAAACACGCTTGGGCCAAAGAGCACACCCTCTGAATTCAATATCTTGCGGGAGCCGGATCCGATCGGTGGGAATGTACTCATAGAAGGCAGTGCGGAAATACTGTTTCCGCTGCCTTTCGTAAAGGATCGACGTTCTCTGAAATCTGTCTTGTTTGTGGATGCCGGCAACGTTTTTAACACCAATTGCCCCCAAGTCAGTACCTTCTGCAAAGATTTTGACTATCGTGCGCTCCGCTATTCAGCCGGTATCGCTGTCACCTGGATTACTGGATTTGCTCCAATCAGTTTCAGTCTGTCGGTTCCCTTCAATGACCTGAGAGGCGATGATACGGAGGCCTTTCAATTTGAGCTGGGCAGAACGTTCTGATAACGCGCAAATCAATTGAATCAAACCGAGGAGTGTGCAAGTATCTGCGCCCTGAGAAGACAAGATCATGAATTCCAGTATCTGAGGAGATGTAAAGTGCACAAGATCCAGCAAGTTCTCACCTTTTTTTTGCTGACTGCAACTCTTTGCAGTACACCCGTGGCCTTGGCTGAGATCAAGATCGCTGTAGTTGACTCGCAGAAGGCGATTCTGCAGTCAGTTGAAGCGAAAAGGTTATTGGCACAGATAGAGGAGGAGTTCAAGGGTGAACAAAAGGAAATCCGGGACATCGATGCTGAAAGAACGACACTGCTCGAGAAGGCACGCAAAGATGGTGAGGTGATGAGCCCTCCAGAACAGAGAAAATTGCAGCGGCAGATTGAGTCAATCACCAATGACCTCACATATAAGACTCAGAAATATCAAAAGGAGATCGTTGAACGTCAACGGGAACTCCTGGCTGGATTCAATCAGAAGATGCAGGATGCTATTAAAGCGATCGTACTCAGTGATGATTACGATGTGGTCGTCGCTCGGGAAGCTGTCGTTTACGCGAGTGAACTGTACGACATCACTCGCAAAGCTACCGAACAACTAAATGCGTTGGATGCAAAAAAGAGCCAATAATCTGGTATGTCTGCAGTCATAGGCCGCTATGTCTCAAGAGAAGGGTTTCACCCTTGGTGAAATCGCCAGATATCTTGGTATTGAACTCAAGGGTGATGAATCCACCCGGGTTGACGGGATCGCCAGTCTAAAAGATGCCAAACCGGGCCAGTTGAGCTTTCTGTTTAGTCCTTCATTTCGCAAGTATCTGAAAACGACTCGTGCATCGGCTGTGGTCATGGAGGATGACCACAGTGGCGACTGCACCATGCCAGTGCTGATCGCGCCAGATCCACGACTGGCGTGGGCGAAGGTCTCTCATTATTTCGATTCACGTCCACAGCCGGATCAGTCCATACACCCTGGTGCAAGTGTCAGCGCTACGGCGAACATCGGCAAGAATGTTACCATCGGAGCAAACGTGGTAATTGCTGATGATGTCCGTCTGGGTGATGAAGTCGTCGTTGGGCCTGGTTGTGTTATCGGTGAAGGATGCCAGATCGATTCTGGCACGCGGCTGTCGGCTAATGTCACCCTTTATCATCAGGTGACCATTGGGAAAAACGGGATCATCCATAGCGGGGCTGTGATCGGAGCCGATGGGTTCGGTTTTGCCTTCGATCCCGAGGAGCACCGTTTCCAAAAGATCCAACAGGTGTATGGTGTCAAAATAGGGGATGATGTAGAGATCGGTGCGGGAACCACGATAGATCGCGGGGCGCTCAACGATACCGTGCTTGGCAATGGAGTGAAACTGGACAATCAGGTTCAGGTTGGACACAACGCGACCATCGGCGATCATACGGTGATTTCAGGATGCTCCGCCATTGCCGGTAGCACCAGCATAGGCAGCTACTGCCTGCTGGGTGGTGCCGTTGGGATTATCGATAATCTGTACATTACCGATCACGTCGAGATCACGGCCATGACTCTGGTAAGTCATTCAATCAAGGAACCCGGTCGTTATTCATCGGGTACGGGACTGTTACCCAGCCATGATTGGAAGAGAAGCACCGTAGGTTTTAAGAAACTGGATAACATACTAAAAAGGCTGCAGCGCGTAGAAAAAAAACTACAGAGACCGGATGATGCAAAATCGTAACGAGAAGTAAGATGGATATAAAAGAGATCCAGAAATATCTCCCCCATCGGTACCCCTTCCTGATGGTCGACAGGGTTACCGAGTTCGAGTCGCACAAACGCATCGTAGCGATTAAGAACGTATCCATCAATGAACCCCTTTTCCTTGGCCACTTTCCCGTGCAACCGGTCTTTCCTGGTGTACTGATCGTCGAAGCGCTGGCCCAGGCGGCAGGTATCCTGGCTTTCAAGAGTCTTGATAGAACTCCCGAAGATGGATCTGCCTACTACCTGGCAGGAACCGATAAGACCAAATTCAGGAGAGCCGTGTTTCCTGGGGATCAGCTGAAACTGGAAGTGGAGATCGTTCGACTTAGAAACCAGTGGATGAAAGCAGTGGGTCGGGCCACAGTGGATGGTGAACTGGTCTGTTCTACCACCTTGACCTGTGCCGAACAGGAGGTGGGCTAACAAACGTCCGAGTGCTCCGGTGGGTGACCTTCGTCCGCCAATTCTGTGGGTGGACCTCACTCACGAACTAGAGAGACGTTATGACAGATCCGTTGACGATAGGCATGGTGGCGGGAGAAGCGTCCGGTGACAATCTTGCCAGTTCTGTCATGCGGGAAATCAAAAGTCTGCGTTCGGATGTGACGTTCATGGGGGTAGGGGGTCCCCTCATGTTGGAACAGGGTTTTCAATCCTGGTTCGATATGGAGCGACTGTCAGTCAATGGATTCAGCGAACCAATTAGACGCCTGCCGGAACTGCTCAATATCCTGCTCACTGTAAAACGTCGCCTGTTAAAGGATCCCCCTGACGTTTTTGTTGGGGTGGACTTCAATTTCTTCAATCTGCTGCTTGAAGGAATGCTGAAGAAAGCAGGCATTTCAACCGTGCACTACGTGAGTCCGTCCGTGTGGGCATGGCGACCGGGGCGAATAAAAAAAATCACCAGGTCGGTAGACTTGATGTTGACTCTCTATCCGTTCGAAACGGAGATCTACCGGCAGAATAACATCCAAGTCCGATTTGTTGGTCATCCCAAAGCGGATGAAATCCCGTTGACTAACAATCCAAGGACAGCGAGAGCGGCGCTGGGATTCAGTATGGACGACAAAGTTATCGCGATTCTACCCGGCAGCAGGGGCAGCGAGATCAAATACTCTGGCGAAGCATTTTTCAAAGCTGCCAACATCTGTCACAGTGAATTACCGGAACTCAAATTCGTGGTTCCCAGCGCGAACCCGCAAAGGAAAACGCAGATCTTGCAGTTGATAGGGCAGATCTCACCTGACTTGAAAATTAGAGTGCTCGACGGCGATGCCAAGACCGCCATCAGCAGTGCCGATGTCGTGCTGGTCAATTCCGGCACGGCCACGCTGGAGGCGCTGCTCCTAAAAAGACCCATGGTGATGTCATATCGTCTTGGCAACTTGACCTACGCCGTTGTCTCGAGGTTGGTCAAGACCCCCTATTTCGCACTGCCCAATATCCTGGCGGGAAAGGAATTGGTCCCCGAATTATTGCAGCACGATGCGACGCCGGAAGCTCTGGCGAAAGCACTGCTGCAGAGACTGGCACAACCGGAACAGGTGGAATTGATGAGGGAGTTCGAACAGATCCATCGTCTCCTGCAACGCAACGCGGGCGCCCGGGCAGCTGGAGCGATTCTCGAGCTGATTGAGGCTAAGACTCCGGAATGACAGCAATCAGTAGAAGTATTCGCAAAGCACCGCGTGATCAAGAACAGGCATCAGGAATCATGCAATCCGTAAGAGTATTCGCAGGTGTCGATGAAGCGGGGCGAGGCGCATTGGCAGGTGCGGTGGTCGCTGCAGCAGTTGTGCTGGATCCCTCTACCGCCATTGCGGGTTTGAGAGACTCCAAAAAACTGACTGCCGGCAGACGCGAAGTTCTAAACCAACAGATTAAGGAGCGGGCCCTGTACTGGTCAGTCGGGCGCGCCGAAGTCGGTGAGATCGATGAGATCAATATCCTGCAGGCCAGTTTGCTGGCCATGAAGAGAGCCGTGGAAGCACTTACCTTCCCGGTAGAATATGTGATCGTGGATGGCAATAGATGCCCTCACCTTTCCTGCCAAGTGGCCTGCCTTATCAAGGGAGATTCCATACTGGAGGCGATAATGGCTGCATCGATTATTGCTAAAGTCAGCAGAGACCAGGAGATGGTTGAACTGGACAGTCGGTTCCCGAACTACGGATTGGCCAAACATAAAGGCTACGGCACAAAGGCTCATCTGGCTGCGATCAACGAATTCGGAGCGACCGATGTGCACAGAAAATCTTTTGCACCCATGAAGTTCAGACAAGGCGAACTTGCGTTCGATGAGTAATCTACCAGCGGTCTGATTTCCCACGTCAGATGCTTGCACTCGGGATCGCTTGCCCGTTTAATGAGGCGAAATTGGCTTCGAACCAGCAGTTCGACTTTCCGGCAGGTATGTGAAGGTATGACATCAAGTTTTGCACATCTTCGAGTTCATACTGAGTATTCATTAGTCGATGGCATGGTGAGGATTCAGCCGCTCGTCGAAGCGGTGAGTGCCAATCAAATGCCGGCGGTTGCCGTCAGCGATCAGTCCAATGTGTTTGCTCTGGTCAAGTTCTATAAGGCGGCCATGAGTGCCGGCATTAAACCGATCATCGCCAGCGAGGTCTGGATCCAGCCCAGAGATGAAGGCGATGATCCCAGCATCGCAATACTGCTGGTGCAAAATGAAACAGGCTACCGAAATCTGTTTGAGCTGCTGTCCGATGGCTATCTGAACGGTCAGAAAATGGGCAGAGCCATGCTGTCCATGCAATGGATTCGAGACAGATCGGATGGGCTGATCGCTCTCTCCGGCGGCAAGGATGGCGACCTCGGCAGGGCGCTGCTCAACAACAGGAGAGATCTGTCCCTGGCATTGCTCGAGGAGTGGATGCAGATATTCCCCAACCGCTTTTACCTTGAGCTGCATAGAACCGGGCGTACCGATGAGGAGGATTATCTTCACATGGCCGTAGATCTGGCCCAGGAGTTCGCCTGTCCTGTGGTGGCGACCAACGACGTGCGCTTCATTACACCCGACCAGTTCGAAGCTCACGAGGTACGTGTTTGTATCCAGGAGGGGCGCACGCTTGACGATCCACGCCGGGAGAGACGTTACAGTGAGCAGCAGTACCTGAAGTCACCGGATGAGATGGTGGAGCTGTTCGCCGATATTCCTGAAGCCATAGCCAATAGCATCGAAATCGCCAGGCGATGCAGTGTCAGCATCGAATTTGGCAAATATCACCTGCCCAAATATCCAGTCCCGGATGGCACGTCATCCGACCAGTATTGCCGGCAAATGGCTGAACAGGGGTTGGAGAGTAGACTCAGCAGCAGTTTTGATGGTGACGACTTGACGGAGGCGAGAACGCGCTATCAGGAAAGGCTTGCTTATGAACTCACGGTGATCGACCAGATGGGCTTCACGAGTTACTTCTTGATCGTGATGGAATTCATCCGTTGGGCGAAGCAGATGGGAATTCCCGTGGGTCCGGGGCGTGGATCCGGCGCTGGCTCTCTCGTTTCCTACAGCCTCGACATAACGGATGTGGATCCGCTCCGGTACGACCTTCTGTTTGAACGTTTTCTCAATCCTGACAGGGTATCGATGCCTGACTTCGATGTGGACTTCTGCAATGCGGGGCGTGATCGGGTCATCCAGCACGTGGCGGAACTCTATGGGCGCGATGCCGTTTCCCAAATAATCACATTCGGCACCATGGCTGCCAAGGCAGTAGTCAGGGACGTTGCCCGGGTGCAGGGAAAGCCGTATGGATTGGCAGACAAACTGTCCAAACTCATTCCCTTTGATCCCGGCATGACTCTGCAAAAAGCAATGGATGAGGAGGTATTGCTGAGGGATTTCGTCGCTGAGAACGAAGATGCTGAGGAAATCATGGAGATGGCGTTTAAGGTCGAAGGATTGGCTAGAAATGTCGGCAAGCATGCCGGGGGAGTGGTCATTGCGCCGACTAAGCTGACTGATTTTTCCCCCATCTATTGCGATGAAGGTGGCGGTGGGCTGATGACCCAGTTCGACAAGAAAGATGTGGAACAGTCGGGACTGGTGAAGTTTGACTTTCTTGGCCTGAAGACGCTTACCATCATCGATTGGGCGCTGCAGAGCATCAATTCCCGCACCGGCGATCGGATCGATATCAATCAGATATCACTCGAAGATGCCGAAGTCTACAAACTGCTTAGAGAGGCGCGTACAACGGCTGTGTTCCAGCTGGAATCGAGAGGCATGAAGGACTTAATCAAGCGTCTGGTGCCGGACAACTTCGAGGACATCATCGCATTGGTTGCCCTGTTCCGACCGGGACCCATGCTGATGGCGGATGACTTTATCAATCGTAAGAATGGTAAAGAGCAGATTGATTTCCTTCATCCGGATTTGGAACCTGTGCTCAAGAACACCTATGGTGTGATGCTGTACCAGGAACAGGTCATGCAGATTGCTCAGGTGCTGGCCGATTTCACTATGGCGCAAGCAGATCTGTTGCGCAGAGCCATGGGTGAGAAAAACCAGCAGGAGATGTCGACTCAGCGGGAGCTGTTTCTAAAGGGAGCTGCTGGTAGAGGAGTAGCTGAGAAGCAGGCAAACCACATCTTTGATCTGATGGAGAAATTTGCCGGTTACGGATTTAACAAATCACACTCGGTCGCCTATGCTTTGATCGCCTACCAGACAGCCTGGCTGAAGACACATTTCGCCTCTGATTTCATGGCTGCAGTATTATCGGTAGATATGCAGAATACCGATAAGATCGTTACCAACATCGAAGAGTGCAGGGAGCTTGGCGTGAAGATTCTTCCACCCGACATCAATCGGGGTGGCTTACGCTTCGTCGCCGATGGTGAGGACACCATCGTATATGGTCTGGGCGCGATTAAAGGTCTGGGCGAAGGTCCCATCGACAGTATCGTTAGTGTCAGACAAGCATCCGGTCCCTTTGCGGATCTGTATGATTTCTGTTCCCGAGTAGAATTGCACAAGGTGAACAAAAGGGTACTCGATGCGTTAATCGGTTCCGGGGCCTTGGATTTTCTTGTCCCCGAACCGGAAGATCTCGATGCCGCTGAAGTCATAAACTGGAAACGAGCGCTGTTAGCAATCAATCAGGAAGAGAAGGCAAAACTGGCAACGCAGGAAGCGCGGGACCGGGACAGTGGCAGCAGAGATCTGTTCGAGAAATCCACATTGAGTGAAGACGTGTCCGGCTACCAGCATGTGCAGGAACTGCGCAGCTGGAGTTACCGGGAGAGATTGGCTAAAGAGAAAGAGACCCTCGGCTTGTACCTCACCGGACACCCCATCGATGTTTACCAATCAGAGCTACAGAAACTGGCCAAGTGCAAGATCATGGATTTGCGAGTGGGCCGAGAAGAACAGACCGTCGTCGGATTTGTGCTGAGTATGCGTACCATGAAAAGCAGAAAGGGAGATACCATCGCGTTTGTAACCCTGGACGATAGAAGCGGGCGGGTGGAGGTCTCGGTCACCGGCGGCGTGTTTGAAAGTAACCATGAGAAACTGCAGAAAGACAGGGTATTGATGGTTTCCGGTTCGGTCAGCAATGACGACTATAGCGGTGGCATTAGAATGCGCGCCACCAATATCCACAATCTTCTGGAGGCGAGGGAGAGATCGGTAAAACGGATGCTGGTAAGGCTGCACAGCCGCGAGCTGGACAGTGATTTTCAGAGTCGACTGGCCGGCATACTGGAACCTTACCGGGGTAACGGTGGTTGTCCCGTTGTCATCGCATACAGCCGGGACGATGCTTGTGCAGAGGTGCTGTTGGGAGATGAGTGGCGGGTACAACCCCATGACGATCTCATCCAGCAACTGAAGGATCACTATGGCACTGAGAGAGTCGATCTGGATTACTGACCCCCCTAATGGCTCGTTGGACTGGAGATGATTAAGCCGGAGTCTTTGCAGTATCTTTTTAGTGCACCAGGCAGCCGGTTGGTTGTCGGATACAGTGGCGGAATGGACTCCCATGTGTTGTTGCACCTGTTGGCCAGCCTGAAGAAGGAACACTCCTTTCCCACCGAGATCCACGCCCTGCATATCAATCATGGCGTCAGTCCGCAATCGAATACTTGGCAGGATCATTGTGAAATGACCTGCAAGAAACTCGAGGTGGACTTCGCCGCCATCAACGTATCCGTCGAATTGGCTGGCAGGGGCACCGAGGACAGCGCCCGAGAGGTAAGATACAGGGCTTTTGGCGAATATCTCGTTGCGGGAGACAACCTGCTGTTGGCGCATCACGCAGATGATCAGGCCGAGACGATACTGTATCGACTGACCCGGGGTAGCGGCTTAAAAGGGCTTGGCGGGATGCCGAAGCGCCGCAAGCTCGGTGCAGCAACACTGCTTCGACCCTTGCTGCATGTGGCGAGGGAGTCACTGCAGGACTACGCCGAGCAGGAGGGCCTGCAGTGGATCGAAGATGAAAGCAATCGAGATACGCGCCTGGACCGGAACTATATCAGGCACAACCTGATTCCTGTCATCAAAGAGAGGTGGCCCGGCTATGCACGGACCTGGACACGATCGGCACTGCTGGCGGCAGAGGGATCTGATCTGAACAGAGAATTGGCGGACCTTGATCTCAGGAAGCTATCCAGTGGCAACCGCGGTCGAATTGATCTGACAAAGCTGCAATCCATGTCCCATGCACGACAACGAAACCTGCTCTGCCGCTGGATCGAATGCGCTGCGCTGCCCCTGCCCAGCAATGCGCAATTGCAGCAGCTCGTTGTGCAGTTTGCCGCTGCCCGCCAGGACGCCAACCCGGTGGTGAGATGGCAGGGCGCGGAAGTTCGAAGGTTCAGGAATCATGCCTATTTGATGCAACCACTTGCGCAGCACGACGAGCGCGCTGAACTGCACTTGAATTCCGATCAAAGCCTTTTCCTTGCTGTTGGGACGCTCACGGTCAAGCAGACACAAGGCGGCGGCATCTGGCTCAAAGACGGACTGTCCAGCGTTGTCATACGATTTCGTCAGGGAGGTGAACGCTGCCATCCGTCGGGTCGTGTCGGCAGCCATCCGCTAAAAAAGATATTGCAGGAGTTGAGGGTCCCTCCCTGGCTTCGAGACCGGATCCCACTGATCTGTGTGGGTGATCAGATCGCTGCTGTTGCAGGACTGTTCAACTGCCAAGGTTTCTCGGCGAGTGAAGCACAGATTGGCTGGGAGTTCCGCTGGTCGTTCAGCGGTTCGGGTTCAATGGACTTCTCCAACCCGCGCAACGGCATTGAAGTGAATCATTGATTGAGGCTGGTGAGCGAACCTGCTATTCTTCAACCCCATCTTGAATTGACCAGTCTGGTGCAAATTCACAACCAGTCACAATAAAGATGGACGCCCAATGTCTCGTTTTATCTTTGTTACAGGCGGTGTAGTCTCTTCTTTAGGCAAGGGTATTGCCGCCGCTTCTCTCGCTGCCATTCTTGAAGCGAGACACATCAAAGTCACCATGCTGAAACTGGATCCCTATATTAATGTCGATCCAGGCACCATGAGTCCCTTGCAGCATGGCGAAGTGTTCGTTACGGCTGACGGAACGGAGACGGACCTCGATCTGGGTCACTACGAGCGCTTCATCCGCACCACCATGTCCCGTCAGAACAATTTTACGACCGGTCGTATCTACGCTGATGTCATCGCCAGGGAGAGACGGGGCGAATATCTGGGATCGACCATCCAGGTCATTCCCCACATTACCGATGAGATTAAAAGCAGGATTGTTGCCGGCGCCAATGACAGCGATGTAGCCATCGTCGAGATTGGCGGTACCGTGGGTGACATTGAGTCGCAACCTTTTCTGGAAGCCATCAGACAGTTGCGCCTGGAAGTAGGAGCCAGCAATGCGCTCTTCATCCATCTGACGCTGGTTCCCTACATTGCCACTGCAGGGGAAACCAAAACCAAACCAACGCAACACTCCGTCAAGGAGTTGCGTTCCATTGGACTGCAGCCGGACATATTAATCGTTCGTTCCGATCATGAGATCGCGCAGAGCGCCCTCAAGAAAATAGCTCTGTTCACCAATGTGGAGGAGAAGGCGGTCATTCCCCTAATCGATGCTGAGACCATCTATGCGATCCCATCCATGTTGCATCAGCAGGGGCTGGACCAAATCGTAGTAAACAAACTCGGCATTGAATGTGACGCTGCAGATCTAGCCGAGTGGGACCATGTGGTGGAAATGCAGATGAATCCACTGCACCGCATCAAGCTGGTCATGGTCGGTAAATATCTGGATCTGCTGGACTCCTATAAATCGCTAAACGAGGCGATCAACCACGCCGCCATTCACTCTCGAACCGAGGTGGCGATTGACTGGATCGATGCCGAAGAGATCGAGTGCAACGGTTACGCGGTTCTGGAGAATGCCGATGCCATCCTGGTTCCCGGCGGATTCGGCGCGCGCGGCCTGGAAGGTAAGATAGCCGCGGCACGTTATGCCCGCGAGAACAGAATACCTTATCTGGGAATCTGTTATGGCCTGCATGCCGCCGTGATCGACTTTGCCCGCAGCGTTGCCGGGCTTGCGGATGCCAACACGACGGAAAGCACAAAGGATACTCCTCATCCGGTCATCGCCTTGATTACCGAATGGACTGATGAAAACGGGCAGGTGGAAACCCGGAATGAAGACACCGATCTCGGTGGCACGATGCGGATGGGTGAACAGGAGTGTAGGCTGGATCCCGAATCACGCACGTACAAAATCTACGGCTGCGATCATATCAGGGAACGGCATCGACACAGGTATGAGGTGAATGACAACTACGTCGCCCAGTTGGAGGGAGCAGGATTGATGATCGCCGGCCGATCTCCTGACAATACTCTGGTTGAGGTCATCGAAGTTGTGGATCATCCCTGGTTTGTTGCCTGCCAGTTCCATCCTGAATTTACCTCGACTCCCAGAGATGGGCACCCATTGTTTACCAGTTTCATCAACGCGGCGCTTGAAAGAGCCGGGCAGTGAATGATAGATGGCCCAGTTGGAAGCCAGCGGCTGACAGACGTGGCAGACGTCAATGAACCTATGTGGCTTTGAAATCGGAGAAGATCGTCCGTTCTTCCTCATTGCCGGTCCCTGTGTGATAGAAAGCGAACAGTTAGCGCTGGATTCCGCCGGCAAGCTAAAGGAGATTTGTGCCGGACTGGACATATCATTCGTGTACAAATCTTCCTTTGACAAGGCCAATCGATCATCACTGCACGGCTATCGCGGTCTCGGCATAGAACAGGGCATGGCGATACTGCAGAAAGTCAGGGATAGCATCGATGTCCCGGTGTTGACAGATGTGCATGAGGATACGCCCCTAAACGAAATCTCTACGGTGGTCTCCGTCCTGCAGGTGCCGGCTTTCCTGTGTCGTCAGACCAGCTTTGTGGAGAAGGTCGCTGCACGGGGTTTGCCGGTTAATATAAAAAAGGGGCAATTTCTTGCGCCCTGGGACATGATTCACGTGGTGGAAAAGGCCAAGTCCACGGGAAACTCTCAAATCATGGTGTGTGAACGAGGCGTAAGCTTTGGCTACAACAATCTCGTGGCCGATATGCGTTCACTGCCTGTACTCAAGGAAACTGGGTGCCCGGTGGTTTTCGATGCCACGCACAGTGCACAACTGCCAGGCGGTTTGGGTACCTCATCCGGCGGTCAGAGAGAAATGGTACCGGTGCTGGCACGAGCGGCGGTAGCGGTCGGCGTCGATGGTTTATTTATGGAAACCCACCCGAATCCCGATGAAGCCCTGAGCGACGGTCCAAACTCTTGGCCGCTGCATCAGATGGGAGATTTACTGGCGATGCTGAAGCAGGTAGACAGCGTGGTTAAGGCAACGAACATGAACAGTTACTAGCGCCGGCGAGTAGCGTTTATTATGGAGTGGTAGAGCTGATGAGTGAGATCTTGGACATCAGAGCAAGGGAGATACTGGATTCTCGCGGCAATCCGACGATAGAAGCAGATGTTGAATTAGAGGGAAATATCGTAGGTACTGCCTGTGCCCCCTCGGGTGCGTCCACCGGTTCCAGAGAGGCGCTGGAGATGAGAGACGGCGATGCGAACCGGTACAAAGGAAAAGGCGTACTCAAGGCGGTCGAGAATGTAAACACCCGCATCAGAGAACTGCTGCTGGGACACCATGCAGACGAGCAGGCAGATATCGATGCTCGCATGATCGAGACGGACGGTACCGAGAATAAGTCCTCTCTCGGAGCCAATGCGATGGTCGCCGTCTCTATCGCCACGGCTAAAGCTGCTGCCGCCGCGAAGGGTATGCCACTTTATGAGTATCTGGCTGAGCTGGATGGCAGTCCGGGCAGGTATTCGATGCCGGTACCCATGATGAATATCATCAACGGCGGCGAACATGCCGACAACAATGTCGATATCCAGGAATTCATGATCCTGCCGGTCGGCGCGCCCAACTTCTCCGAGGCGCTACGCTATGGAGCAGAAGTCTTCCATACACTGAAGGCCGTGTTGAGCGAGAAGGGTTTCAGTACCGCAGTGGGGGACGAGGGGGGCTTCGCACCCGATCTGCCGTCAAATGAGGCCGCCCTGGAAGTGATCATGGAAGCGATCGTCAAGGCAGGTTATAAGCCTGGGCAAGAGGTGGCGCTGGCGCTGGATTGTGCCGCATCTGAATTCTATCAGGACGGCAAATATCATCTCGCCAGTGAGGGGAGAAAGTTTTCTGCTGAAGAGTTTACCGATTACCTCGATGAGCTGTTGACCAGGTACCCCATACTCTCCATTGAAGATGGGTTGGACGAAAGCGATTGGGATGGGTGGACCTACCATACTCAAAAGCTGGGTAGCAAGATCCAGTTGGTGGGCGACGATATCTTTGTTACCAACACCAAGATACTGGAACGCGGCATCAAGGCAGGCGTAGCTAATTCTGTCCTCATCAAACTGAACCAGATCGGAACCTTAACAGAAACGTTAGACGCAATCCACATGGCGAAGGATGCCGGTTATACAGCGGTGATTTCGCATCGATCCGGTGAAACTGAAGACACCACCATTGCAGATCTGGCGGTAGCTACGGGTGTTGGGCAGATAAAAACCGGCTCTCTTTGTCGATCTGACCGGGTAGGAAAGTACAATAGACTGCTGCGTATAGAGGAACGATCCAATGCACTGTATCGTGGTCTTGGTGAGTTCACATGATAAGAATTGCCCTGCTATTCCTGCTGACCCTGATCGTGGCATTCCAATATCGATTGTGGGTTGGTGAGGGCAGTTTTGCTGAGGCCAGTATATTGGAGAAGCGGGCAGCAAAACAGCAGACGGCCATCGAGATTCTGGAATACCGAAACCGCATACTTCGCGCCGAGATCGCGGAACTGAAAAATGGCCTGCAATCGATAGAGGAGAAGGCACGCAGTGAGTTGGGTATGATCAAGGAAGGCGAAACGTTCTTTCTTCTGGTCAACCGCAAGGACAGCGGAAAGTCTGGGTAGAATTGATTGACATGGCCAACGACAGTTCCTCTCCTTGTACTTGGGCGGTGGTACCGGCTGCAGGTGAAGGCTTACGGATGGGACAGGCAATCCAAAAACAATATCTGCAGATAAACGAAAAGACGATTCTGCAGCACACTCTGGAACATCTCATCGCGACCTCTCTAACCAATATAGTGGTTGCAGTTTCACCAACTGATGAAAGATGGCGCCAACTGCCACTGGCGGGCCACCAGAAGCTAACATTTGTGGAAGGTGGTGATAGTCGTGCCGCTTCGGTTTTGAGTGGTTTGCAGGCAGTAATGAAGGAACAGGCAGGCGACTGTTGGGTGATGGTGCATGATGCGGTCCGCCCCTGCGTTAGAACGCTGGATATAGAGAACCTTATCGATTCGGTTGCAGATCACAACGTGGGTGGTCTGCTGGCAACCAGGACTACCGACACTTTGAAGAAGGCGAAGCTTCGTCGTGGCTCCACGCCGATCGAAGTTGAAGGCACCGTCGATAGAGAGAGGTACTGGTGTGCACTCACCCCGCAGATCTTTCGTCTGGGCATGCTGCATAATGCGATTCTCAATGCAATTCAAACGGAAGTCGAAGTGACCGACGAGGCATCTGCGATGGAGCTGCTGGGGCACACACCCCTGCTGGTTGAAGGCAGTAGCGACAATATCAAGGTTACCTATCCCGAGGATCTGAAACTGGCAGAATTTTTTATGTCTATGCAGGAATCTGAACCGTGATGCAGGAACTGAGATGAGAATCGGCCACGGCTTCGATGCCCACAGGTATGGGGTCTCGGGTACAGCCACGGAAATCGTGCTGGGGGGAGTAAAGGTTGCCTTCGACAGAATCATCATTGCCCACTCCGACGGTGATGTTCTGATCCATGCACTGTGTGACGCTTTGCTGGGAGCAGCAGCCCAGGGCGATATGGGCAGCCACTTTCCGGACAGCGACAGCGCCTTCAGGGATGCCGACAGCCGACACCTGCTTAGGGAAACCTGTCGATTGATAGACAATGCCGGTTTCAACATCAGCAACGTGGACATGACGTTGATCGCGGAAGCGCCTAAGATATCCCATTTCACAAAGGAGATGCGCAACCTATTGGCTGAAGATATGGGCATCGAAGCAGAACAGGTGAGCATTAAGGCAACCACCACGGAAGGCTTGGGTTTTACCGGCCGGGTAGAGGGCATTGCCGCTCAAGCCGTTGTTTTGCTGGAGTGACGCTGGTTTGACACTATGCAGCAGTATGACATCGAATTCCCGAGAGCTCACGGCGAACCGATCTGTTCGGGCAGGACAAAAGTACATGCGGAAGACTTCGAGGTCATTGAGAATCTCGGGTTTGAACCCAGTGGGTCCGGTGAGCATCTGTATGTCAACGTCAGAAAAACGGATGCGAATACTGCCTGGGTTGCTGGGAAACTGGCTGACTTTGTCGGAATCCGCCGCAACGATGTGGGGTATGCCGGGCGCAAGGACCGACGGGCGGTCGCCACTCAGTGGTTCAGTTGTTGGCTCCCGGGTCGGCAGGATCCCGAGTGGCAGAACTTTCGCGCCGAGGGAGTTGAGATACTTGCGACCAGTAGACATTCAAGAAAGTTGAAGCGCGGCAATCTGGTCAGCAACGCATTCAGAATAATTGTTCGCGATGTGCCGGAGCAAGCGTAGCTTGACCGGAAACTAAGGCAACGGATCGACACACTACGGGAATGTGGAGTTCCCAACTATTTTGGCGCGCAGCGATTTGGCAGGGACTGTGGCAATCTGCATAGTGCGGATGCGCTGCTCGCGGGAAGAATACGAGTAAGAGATCGTCAGAAGAGGGGACTCTATCTATCTGCTGCCCGGTCCTACCTGTTCAATTTGATTCTGTCGGCAAGAGTGGAAGATAATTCCTGGCAGCAAAAGACAGATGACGGCCGAGACCCAAGTGGCCCTTTGTATGGTTCAGGCCACAAAGGTTATCCAGAGGAGAGTGCTTTACTGGCCGGCATGCAGAGCTGGTGTGAAGGATTGCAGCGATTCGGGCTGAAACAGAGTCGAAGAGCATTGTTGATGGGAGTAGCCGAATTGAGCTGCGTGCTGAATCCACCCGACCAACTTGAACTCAGATGCAAACTTCAGAAAGGCTGTTATGCAACTTCGCTGTTGCGAGAGATAGTCAGTTTACAGGAGAACGATGGCTAGGCGCCCCCGGCTAGCCGGGGGGTGCCTAGCCGATCGCGGCCCGGCCGAACGCGGCCCGACCGAACGCGGCCCGGGCGGACACAATTCTAACCGCGTAGGACGGCTGGAGCAGGTTGTGAATAAACTGGATTTGACAGGCATCGGCATGACATCCCAGCGCACGCGAATGCGACTGGTGGATCGACTGCGTGAGCAGGGCATTGCGGATGAGGACCTGTTGGATATCGTCAGCTCCACTCCCCGACATATATTCGTTGACGAAGCTCTGTCGCACAGGGCCTACGAAGATACTGCGTTACCTATAGGATTCAATCAAACCATATCCCAACCATACGTCAGCGCGCACATGTGTGCTGCCTTAATGCAGGGCGGTCCCTTAGTAAAAGTGTTGGAGATCGGCACGGGTTCCGGTTATCAAACATCACTTCTGGCGCAATTGGCAGAGCAAGTCTTCACCCTTGAACGCATCCGAGGATTACAGCAGAAAGCCCGTGAGAGATTAAATCTACTGGGTCTCAGAAATATCCAATTCCGCCACTCTGACGGTGGTACCGGATGGCCGCAACAGGCTCCCTACGATGGCATCATTGTCAGTGCGTCTCCCCGCAAGGTGCCGATGGAACTGGTGGATCAACTGGCCACCCACGGTAGGATGATCATTCCTATCGGCGATGAAGAGGAACAAGAACTTCAGTTGATAACCCTGACCCCCGAAGGTACTAAAGTCAGGGTGCTGGAGCGAGTCAGATTCGTACCGATGCTGGGCGGTAAAGTCCAGTAATCACATGCTGGTGTCTGTCCGTGGGTTGAATGAGAGCGACAAATGACGTTTGCTGTTGGAACAGTGACTTGAGACAGGCACCCGAAAAGCGGCCCGTAAATCCGGATGAACATTGGTGAGCAGAAGTGACCGTCATATGCGACTGAAAAAGACATGGGCAGAATAAACGTCGCCAGGCTGGCACTCGCGAAGCGGGAGACCCTCTACCTGTTTCTTAAGGGGGTGGCCATGGGCGCCGCCGAGGTAGTACCGGGCGTCTCCGGGGGTACCATCGCGTTTATCACCGGCATTTATGAAAGACTGCTGAACGCGATCAAATCGCTGACTCCCGGAGGTCTGTTGGTTCTGAAAGACCGGGGCATCGTTGCCTGTTGGCAACACATCGACGGCAGCTTTCTATTGGTTCTGCTACTTGGCATGGCAGTCAGTATTCTGACCATCGCGCAGGCCGTCAGTGTACTGTTGCATCAATATCCAGTTGGTCTATGGGCGTTCTTCTTTGGCCTTATCATCGCATCCTCCCTGGTCATCGGCGCACAGATTGAGTCCTGGAACGCGACCCCGGTTCTCTTCATCCTTTTGGGTGGGCTGATCGGTCTCATAGTCAGCAATGCCATACCGATCGATCTGGAAGCTACACCCCTGTATGTATTCGTCGGTGGGGCGATTGCCGTTTGTGCCTGGATACTGCCTGGCCTGTCAGGTAGCTTTGTGCTATTGATACTGGGCCTCTACACAACCGTCATCGAAGCGATCAGAACGCTCGATCTCATGCTGCTGGGTATCCTTGCCGTCGGTTGCATCGCAGGTCTGTTGAGTTTTTCCCATTTTCTATCGCACATGTTCAAACGCTATAGAGATGGGACCCTGGCTACCCTGACTGGATTCATGCTGGGTTCACTGGCAAAGGTGTGGCCGTGGAAACATACTGTGAGCTATCAATTGGACAGTCGCGGAGACCAGATACCTCTGATCCAGGAGGTGGTCACGCCGGACACTTATGTTCAACTTACCGGAGGTGATCCTCAATTGGCCATGGCGATCGTGCTTGCCCTGACAGGCTTTGGGATGGTTCTTATTCTGCAACGTATCACAAAAGAATAGCTGGATGGCCGTAGAGCTTGTAAGCGTGGTTCACGCCATTGCCTATTTGCCGTTCATAGCGGTGAGTTTGCCGGCGACTCATTCCCATGGATCAATTCGCCAATCAAGAAAGTCGTCGTGATAAATAGAACAGCCTCGTGGGGTCAAGTTCAGAGCAGATGAAGCGATGTCGAACGGTCTTTCCCATAGTCAGGACTGGCTACCTGCCGCTGGCTCTTTCGCTGCTCATTCTCTCTGGCTGCCAACAGGTCGCCCCGTTCGTGCCGGTGACCAGTGCCGGTGATACCGGCAAGGCGGCCCCTCGATTCCATTTGGTTCAAGCGGGAGAAACGCTGTATTCCATTGCATGGCGATACGGGATGGATTATCGGGAGTTAGCCAGTGTCAACCAGATCGGGCCACCCTTCACAATCTATGTCAATCAGAAGTTGAATCTAGCTAAAGCACCGAAAAAGCAACGTGTGAAGTCAGCCAAGGCCCCACCTACCGGCAAAGCGATCGCCACGAAAACCAAGCGACCTAGAGCCCGCCCCTTGACCACGAGTCAGGCAACGAACATCAACTGGTCGTGGCCAGTCATGGGAACGGTAATCAGAGGATTCTCTCTGCAGAGGGGCCTCAACAAAGGCATCGATATCAAGGGTAAATTGGGTCAGCCTGTGTCCTCCGCGGCGGACGGTGTTGTGGTGTATGCAGGAGGCGGACTGAGAGGATTTGGAAAGCTCATCATCGTAAAACACACGCAAAACTACCTGAGCGCCTACGGACACAACCGGGTGTTACTGGTAAGAGAAGGAGAAGAGGTCAAGGGCGGGCAACATGTGGCGGAAATAGGGCCTAACGGGTCGAACGAAGAGATGCTGCATTTCGAAATTCGGCGCAACGGTAAGCCTGAGAATCCTTTGAAGTACTTACCCAAATTGTAGTATGTGGGTTTGCTGCCGGTGCGACATGGTGAATCCGTTAGGCTATTGTCAGGGAGCAGTGGATCGGGAGGCGCCCAATAACGGAGCCGTTCCGGACTAGCATTTTTTGGGGGAGTGGGAGATTGTCCCTGTGCTTTGTGCGATATGTCTGCATTTACTGTAGGACATGTCAGTCAATCATCGCGAATCCGAATTCAAAACTGCTCGCAAGTACTCATGACCATAGGTTTTTTGACCGTAGGTGGTGATGCTCAGGCCACAGACCGAGCCGTTGCGGGACGCCATAACAGTGTAGACTGAGGGTCACTTTGCAGGGATTACAGAGCCGGGGAAACACTGGCCATCGAGCCAAGCAGGGATGCATAGGGAAGGGAATCCTAAGAACAGGAAGCGATTCGCGGATCGCTTCCTGTTTTTTTTGTCCTTATCTTTCCAGGTACTGAATCTTGCCTTTTACATCAGCCCACTCTTCGGCGTCGGCAGGGGCATCTTTCTTCTCAGTGATATTGGGCCAGATCTGTGACAGCTCCGTGTTCAATTCCAGGAATTCTTGTTCGTCCTCAGGTAGCTCATCCTCGGAGAATATGGCATCAACCGGGCATTCAGGTTCGCACAGCGCACAGTCAATACACTCATCGGGACTGATGACCAGGAAATTGGGGCCTTCGTAGAAACAATCCACCGGACAGACTTCTACGCAATCTGTATGTTTACACTTAATGCATGCATCACTGACAACAAATGTCATCTCAGAACATCCTTAGCAGAGGAAAAAAACGCATTCTAGCAGCTTTTTTGCCAAGGTGAATAGAGTAAGGCGGCGGGAAACTCCTCGTGCGTAGGATATTTCCATCATTGTGCTTTGTTTCCTGGCAACTTAGTCCTTCTTCCTCTTCTCAGCCATCTCCTTGAGTCGATAGAGCGCTTCCACTGCTTCGCGCGGTGTCATCCCATCGATATCCAATTCCCGCAGCTCATCCAGCGTGGCATCCGCGTCCTGGTCAGGTTCATTGCTGACGAACATATCCCGCTGTCTTGGCATCGGCACAGACCGCACCACGTTTTCCTCCAGTGACAGGAGCTTCTCCTGTGCCTGCCGGATAACGGCGTCGGGTATGCCAGCCAGTTTGGCTACCTGCAACCCGTAGCTCTGGCTCGCCGGACCATCCTGAACGGCATACAGAAAAATGATTCTGTCCTCGTATTCCCTCGCGCTGAGATGAACATTACTGACGCCATCGAGCAACTCGGGCAGGCTGGTCATCTCAAAATAGTGGGTGGCAAAGAGCGTAAGAGCCTTAATCTGTTGTGCGATATAAGTGGCACAGGCCCAGGCGAGGGACAGACCGTCGAAGGTGCTGGTACCACGCCCGATTTCATCCAGCAATACCAGAGAATTTGCAGTTGCGTTGTTGAGGATCACGGCCGTTTCCGTCATCTCAACCATAAATGTGGAACGACCACTGGCAAGATCGTCGGACGAGCCGATACGCGTAAAAATCCGATCGACCGGCCCGATTCGGGCGGCCTTTGCCGGTACAAAACTGCCGATATGGGCTAACAGCACGATGAGCGCGATCTGTCTCATAAAGGTGGATTTACCTCCCATGTTGGGGCCGGTTATGATCAAGGTGTGGCGCTGCGGATCCAAGTGCAGGCTATTCGGTACGAATGGATCGTCAAGCACCTGCTCTACAACACAATGTCTGCCGTCGGTGATCTCAAGGGTGGTGCTGTCCGTAAGTTCGGGCCGGCAGAACTCCAACGTAAGAGCCCGTTCGGCGAGATTGGCCACCACGTCCAGTTCCGCCAGCGCCGCGGCCGTACTCTGTAGCGGGGCCAGTTGCGTCAGCAGCACATCCAACAGGTTTTCGTAAATCTGTTTTTCCCTGGCCAGAGCCCGGCTCTTACTGCTCAATGCCTTGTCTTCAAAGAGTTTCAGCTCAGGTACGATGAATCTCTCCGCGTTCTTCAAGGTCTGGCGCCGAATGTACTCCGGCGGCGCCTCCGCCGCCTGCTGTCGGGAGATCTCTATGTAGTACCCGTGCACACGATTGAAGCCGACTTTTAGGGTGTTGAGTCCAGTCCGTTGCCGCTCCCGGCTTTCGAGGTCGAGGAGATACTGGCCGGCATCATCACTGATGGAGCGAAGTTCATCCAGTTCGCCGTCATATCCGCTGGCGATGACACCCCCTTCCCGAATCACCATGGGGGGATTCTCCACCATCGCTTCGGTCAATCTGGCAACGAGCTCGGGATATGCTGAAATCTGTTCCGCCAGTGAGGCGGTAAGAACGCAATCGAGATTTGACATTTGTTGTAAGAGAGAAGGCAGCATGGCCAGTGCATCCCGCAATCGAGCCACGTCTCGTGGCCGGGCGGACCTTAATGCGACTCTGGCAAGGATCCTCTCCACATCACCGATATTGCCCAGCAGTGCCTGCAGGCTCTCATAACGGTAGTTCTGCATCAGGCAGTCGACGGCATCCTGTCTTTGTGCCAGTCGCGGTCGATCTCTCAGAGGCCGATTGATCCATCGATGCAGCAAGCGGCTTCCCATGGATGTACGCGTGCGATCGATGATCGCAGCCAGTGTATTGTCTCTGCCCCCGGCAAGATTGGTGTCGAGCTCAAGGTTGCGTCGGCTGGAGGCATCGAGAATGATGCTGTCTTCCTGTCTGTGAGCATGAATCGCAAGGATGTGAGGTAGTGCGGATCTTTGTGTCTCACCCACGTATTGCAGCAGGCACCCGGCTGCCTGGATCGCGATATCCATATCGGCACAATCGAAACCGGCAAGATCCTTGCTCTGAAACTGCTCGACCAATTTGCGCATTGCATTGTCGTAGTCAAACTCCCACGGTGGCTGACGCCGTACGCCTACACGATCTGCAGCAAAGGTCGGGTACTCATACTCCTCGTTCAGGATAAGCTCTGCAGGATTGAGTCTCTGCAATTCACCCAGTAAGGCGTCATCACCTTCGATCTCCTCCAATTCGAAGCGGCCACTACTGAGGTCCAGGCTGGCGATGCCCCAACTCGGTGCTTGCGGTACTACAGGGTTGCTCGTTGGCGGGCCTCGATTATCGCTCTGCTGGCCGCCGCGCTGCGCGCCCGGCTGGGCGCCCCGCTGTACTGCAACGATCAGGTTGTCGGCGTGTTCGTCCAGCAGCGACTCATCGGTGAGGGTCCCGGGAGTAATGATTCTTACTACGCGTCGGTCTACCGGACCTTTGCTGGTGTTGGGATCTCCGATCTGTTCGCAGATCGCTATCGACTGCCCCTGCTGCACCAGTTTAGCCAGATAGGAGTCCACTGCATGAAATGGTACGCCACACATCGGAATCGGTTTCCCATTGGCGCTTCCTCTGGATGTCAGGGTGATATCCAACAGTGGGGCCGCCTGTTTGGCATCGTCAAAGAAGAGTTCGTAAAAGTCTCCCATGCGGTAGAAGAGCAGCTCATCCGGGTGCTCCGACTTGATGCTGAGATACTGATGAATCATCGGCGTATGCTGCTTACTGCTGCTGGACAAGGGTTCGATTCCTTTACGACAAGAGGGTTGTCAGGCAGACGGAAATGGGACTGTATCGATGTGGCTGGGGGCTGTAGATTTGCTGCTCTTCAGGTTTGATGGTCTCGAATGGAAATTCTACGTTATTCCAACTTTAGTGTCGCCTGCCTCGATGACATCGCGGCCGGTTGCAGAAGCTGCGCTCAAAAAGCGGTTGGCGTCTGCCACAAATTATGAAATAATACTGTCTATATGTACAGTGCTCTCTGTTACACAAGCCAATCTAATCAGCAAGGGAAACTCCCATGACTCAACTGGACTCAAACAAAGAAAAAGCTCTCTCTGCAGCCCTCTCCCAGATCGAACGCCAGTTTGGCAAAGGTGCAATGATGCGATTGGGTGATACCGAATATGAAAGGATTCCGTCCATTTCCACCGGCTCCCTTGGGCTCGATATCGCATTGGGAGTGGGTGGCTTGCCAAAGGGCCGCATCGTCGAGATCTATGGACCGGAATCCTCCGGTAAGACCACCCTGGCCCTGCAGGTCATTGCTGAATGCCAGCGAGCGGGGGGTACCTGTGCATTTATCGATGCAGAACACGCACTCGATCCGATCTATGCGGAGAATCTGGGTTTGAATACCGATGAGCTACTGGTTTCCCAACCGGACACCGGTGAACAGGCGCTGGAAATATGTGACATGGTGGTTCGCTCGGGAGCCGTGGATGTAGTGGTGATCGACTCGGTTGCTGCGTTAACCCCCAAAGCTGAAATCGAAGGGGACATGGGAGATCACCACGTCGGTCTGCAGGCACGCCTCATGAGTCAGGCGATGCGTAAAATGGCCGCCAACATAAAGCAATCGAATACCCTGGTGATATTCATCAATCAGATTCGCATGAAGATCGGCGTGATGTTCGGTAACCCTGAAACGACCACCGGCGGCAATGCCCTGAAGTTCTACTCTTCGGTGCGACTGGATATCCGCCGAATCGGTGCCATCAAGGATGGCGATGAAGTGATCGGCAACGAAACCCGCGTTAAAGTAATCAAGAATAAGGTTTCCCCACCTTTCAAGCAGTGTGAATTTCAGATTCTATATGGCAAAGGGATTTATCGATTGGGCGAGGTGCTGGACCTGGGGGTTCAGCTCGGTCTCGTCGAAAAGGCTGGCGCCTGGTACAGCTATAAGCATGATCGTATCGGCCAGGGAAAGAAGAACGCTGCCGACTACCTTAAGGGGAAACCGGAGATCGCGGAAGAGATTGAGGGTCAGATCCGCTTTCAATTGCTGGGCGAAGAGCAAGCAGGGCAAAGTGGGACCCAGCCGGACGATGACAAAAGCGCAGAGATCTTGTCCATCTGATCATTGGTTGTGAGGCAGTATGGATGAGAAAACACCCACAACAATCCGCCGCACCGCTATGGATATGTTGGCTCGCCGGGATCATTCCCTTCATGAGCTCAGGTCAAAACTAGCCAGGCGTTTCTCCTCAGCGACTGACCTGATTGCCGATGAAGTAGACAAACTCAAACAGGAAGGCCTGCAGAGCGATGAGCGTATGGCCGATCACCTGATCAGATCACGCGTCGGCAAAGGCCAGGGCCCAGCGAAGATCAAAGCTGAACTGAGAGCCAAAGGTCTGTCGGATGACCTAATCCAACACGCCCTCCAGCAAACCGATGTGGATTGGGGGAATTTGGTGAAGGAAGTGGCCTGCAAACGCTTTGGCGATACTCCCCCGGTCAATCAAAGGGAGCGTGCAAAACGGGTCAGATTTCTACAGCAACGAGGCTTCCTGTTTGAACACATCAGTCTGGTAGTGTAAACCGTTGTCTCAACCTGACTGAGTAGACACGATTGACAGCAGGTGGACTTTTGGGATTCGCGCTACTAATAACCTTGGGCAGCAGTTGGCCAGGAGGTGCGGGTTCATTGCCTGGACCCGCTCCGCATGCGGCCCAGTAAATACATCCCTGTACGCTCTGCCGGGCCGCGTGCGGATCGGCATCCCTGCCTCCGACGGTCCTGGCTATGACCCCTCCCTCCTGGCCCCGAACTTTGTTGCACTGAAAGGACACTGTCTGGCGTTCCCGGGTCGTATCGTTCTGGCAAAATGGTGCCATTCCGGTATTTAGATATTTTCCTTTTTTCTGTAGAGTGAGCCCTTAAAGCCAACTCCTGTAAACCCGTGGTCAGAGATAATCCCTGGATCCATGCATAGTTCAGAATTACGTCAACTGTTCCTCGATTTCTTCGAGAGCAAGAATCACCAGATCGTGGATAGCGGTTCTCTGATCCCCGACAATGACCCGACCCTGTTGTTTACCAACGCTGGGATGGTGCAGTTTAAAGACGCGCTAGCACAGCGGGAAGACCGCGGCTATGTACGAGCGGCCAGTTGCCAGCGCTGTGTAAGGGCTGGTGGCAAACACAATGACCTTGAAAACGTGGGCTATACTGAGCGACATCACACCTTTTTCGAAATGCTGGGGAACTTCAGCTTTGGTGACTACTTCAAACGAGACGCCATTCAGTATGCGTGGGAATTCCTCACCGAAGTACTAAAGATCGCGCCGGAAAAGCTGTGGATTACCGTTCATGAGGATGACAAGGAAGCTGAAGATATCTGGCTGAATGAGATCGGTGCTGACAGTGAGCGGTTGTCCCGTCTCGGAGACGAGGAGAACTTCTGGACCATGGGCGACACAGGTCCCTGTGGGCCCTCTTCCGAGATTTTCTATGACCATGGACCGACTGTTGCAGGAGGACCCCCTGGGTCACCTGATGACGATCTGGATCGATACGTCGAAGTGTGGAATCTGGTATTTACCCAATTCGACCGAAGCGCTGATGGGACCCTGACGCCTCTGCCCAAGCCCTGTGTCGATACCGGCATGGGACTTGAGAGATTGGCTGCAGTGATGCAGGGGGGGCACAGCAACTACGACATCGATCTGTTTCAGAATCTGCTCAAAAAAGCATCAGAGATACTCTCCTTTGATGACCGCAACCACAGTTCACTTAAAGTGATCGTCGATCACATTCGTTCCTGTTCATTCCTCATCGCCGATGGGGTCGTACCCTCCAACGAAGGTCGTGGCTATGTTCTGCGCCGAATCATCAGGAGGGCGTTGCGGCATGGTCACCAACTGCAAGCCAGAGATCCCTTCTTCTACAAACTTGTGGAACCACTGGTTGCAGACATGGGGCAAGCCTATCCCCTGCTGGCTCAGACCCGAGAACAGATTGCCAGAATCCTGCTGAAGGAGGAGAAGCAATTCGATGTCACCCTCGATCAGGGATTAAGAATACTCTCTTCATCGATTCGTGACCTGGATAGCAAGGTGATACCGGGTGACGTGATCTTCAAACTGTATGATACGTTCGGTTTTCCAGTGGATCTGACCGGTGACATTGCCAGGGAAAGGGGTATGACACTGGATATGGATGGCTTCGAATCAGCCATGGAGGAGCAGCGGCAGAGAGGGCGTAGGGCGAGCAAATTCGGCGCGGAGACCCTTTCTGAACTAGGCCTTGAAGGCGTCACGCAGTTTACCGGTTATGAATCTCTATCAGGTGAATCTGCCATCACAGCCCTCTTCAAAGGTGATGCTTCGGTACAGGTCCTGAACGCTGGCGACGAGGGTCTCCTGGTTCTGCAGGATACACCCTTCTATGCGGAAGCGGGCGGTCAGGTAGGTGATAAGGGACAGGTCACTACTGGTGATGCAAGCTTTGTCGTTGTGGATACATTGAAGGAAGGTGACTCCTACATCCACAAAGGAAAGGTACTGCGTGGAGAGGTAGCTGTTGGCGAAATCGTTACAGTCACTGTGGATGAACCTGCAAGAAACGCAACGGTACTCAATCACTCGGGAACGCACCTCTTGCATGCTGCGCTTCGAACCGTGCTGGGTGAGCACGTCAGGCAGAGAGGGTCACTGGTAGATCCTGATCACCTCCGTTTTGACTTTTCGCACTTTGACGTTTTGAGCCAGACAGAGATTACGCAGATTGAGCGCTTGGTCAATGAACAGATTCGTGGCAATACATCCATTGAAACAGAAATCCTCGGTCTGGAAGAGGCCAAGCGCAAAGGTGCGATGGCGATGTTTGGGGAGAAATACTCTGCCAAGGTCAGGGTCCTGACCATGGGCGAAGGGTTCTCTGTAGAGCTTTGTGGTGGCACTCATGCAAGCAGAACCGGGGACATTGGCTTGTTGAAAATCACCTCACAGCAGGGCATCGCGGCAGGTGTGCGTCGCATTGAAGCGGTTACCGGCAGTCAAGCCGTGATCTGGGTCGAGCAGTTGGAGGAGGGCATGAATGACTCTGCCCAGCTGCTCAAATCGGATCGAGATGGTGTGGTCGATAAAGTGAAATCCATACTCGAGCAGAATCACCGACTGGAAAAGGAGTTGCAGGCCGCCAATGCAAAACTCACCAGCAAGGCAGGCAGAGATATCGCCGATCAGGCTGTGGACGTCAACGGTGTGAAAGTAGTGGCCAGCCGACTGGACAACTCCAATCCCAAAGCGCTACTGGAAACCTTGGACCAACTGAAAGATAAGCTGCAGAGTGCAGTGGTGGTTCTCGGCTGCGTAAATAAGGGAAAGGTATCACTCATCGCGGGCGTGACCAGCAATCTGCTTCAGCAAGTACAGGCCGGTGAGTTGGTCAACATGGTTGCCACGCAGGTGGGTGGCAAGGGAGGGGGCAGACCTGAAATGGCACGTGCCGGCGGAACCGATCCGGATGCCCTGCCCGCTGCCCTCGCTTCGGTGGCTGACTGGTTGAAAGAGAAGCTGTGATGTCGAGTGGCGATCTCTCTCGCTCCCACGACCAAAGTCACCTAACAGTTTTCATTAGTGGTGAGTTAGTGTTTAAGACGCGCCCAATCTAGTACGGCATACCTACTAGCTAAGGGAAAAGCCAGCATGTCGCTCATAGTGCAGAAATTTGGTGGCACATCAGTCGGATCCATCGAACGCATCGAAAATGTTGCCCGCAAGGTGATAAGCACCAAAGCCCAGGGGAACGATGTGATTGTCGTGGTGTCGGCAATGGCCGGTGAAACAGATCGGCTAAAAGCGCTGGCAGACGAGGTCGGTGCTGATTCTTCGTCTGATCACCAGCGCGAGATCGATGTCCTTCTGTCGACCGGAGAACAGGTATCGATCGCACTGCTCAGCATGATGCTGAAGAAACTTGGCTGCCGGGCAAGATCCTATACAGGTGGTCAAATCAGGATTCTGACCGATGACGCCCACACCAAAGCGAGAATTCAGGAGATCGACACGGAGAAAATAGGCAGTGATCTTGCGGCGGACAAGGTGGTTGTAGTGGCCGGTTTTCAGGGAGTAGACAGTTCAGGCAACATCACCACATTCGGTCGTGGTGCTTCCGATCTGACCGCGGTGGCCATCGCCGGGGTTATGGCGGCGGCCGAATGCCGGATATACACGGATGTTGACGGTGTCTACACAACCGATCCAAACGTCGTGGAGGGCGCCAGGTGTCTTGAAAGCCTTACTTTCGAGGAGATGCTGGAACTCGCCAGCCTGGGCTCCAAGGTACTTCACACCAGAGCGGTGGAACTTGCCAGCAAATATAAGTTACCCATCAGAGTGCTATCCAGTTTTAACGAATCACCTGGAACACTGATTACCAGCGAGGAAGAACTTGATATGGAAAGACCGATGATATCGGGTATTGCCATGACCAGAGATGAAGCGAAATTGACCGTGTTGGGCGTTGACGATGTGCCCGGCATTGCACACAAGATTCTGGGACCCATCAGCGCTGCCAATATTGAAGTCGACATGATCGTGCAGAATGTCGCTGCCGACAACAGCACGGATTTCACCTTCACCGTGGCCAGAGCCGACTATGAAAAATCTATGGATATTCTAAAAAAAGTTGCCAAAGACATTGAAGCGAGAGAATTTACAGGAGACAATAAAATTGCAAAATTGTCTCTGGTGGGAGTTGGTATGCGCTCCCACGCTGGCGTAGCCAGCAAGATGTTTGAAACATTAGCTGATGAATCGATAAATATTCAGATGATATCCACATCCGAAATCAAAATATCAGTGGTCATTGCCGAAAAATATCTGGAATTGGCGGCGCGAGCGCTGCACTCCAAATTTGATCTTTCTGCAATAGCAGACTCGGAGCAAGAGTGACAGATCAGTGACACTTCTTGCCATGCTAACGAGTTTTGTGTGTCGCAAAAGGGAATTTGAAGGAAGTACGGATAGTCGAATTGTTGTTTTAGGATTAAGTGCTAACACGTCCTTTGCTGTTTGTGGATGCTGGTCAGTACTTAATAGATGGTGACAAAGGCAGATGTAGTTTGTCTGCGACAATAAAACAATGTATGGCATAATAAGAGAAATATAAGGAGATGGCGAATGTTGATTTTGACTCGAAGAGTCGATGAAACCCTGATGATTGGCGATGATGTTACGGTTACTGTACTTGGCGTGAAAGGTAACCAGGTTAGGATAGGAGTAAATGCGCCAAGAGAAATAGCCGTTCATCGCGAAGAAATCTATCTGAGGATTCAAAGAGAGAACGAAGAATCCGACAAAAACGGCACCAATGACTAATGCCTGACAAAGCGACCTGGAACCATCGCATACTCGCTTCCCGCCGAAACAACAACTGATAAGTCCACAACAAGAAAAGGAATCAAACGATTCCTTTTCTTGTTGTGGACCTCCTAAATCACACCATCTCTGGTGAATGATCGAATCTCATCAGGCGAAAACCCAAGTGCTTCGTAAACCTCCTGATTGTCTTCCCCAGCCAGCGGCGGCCGTCGCGTGATATGCCACGGCGTCTTCGACAGTTTGTATGGTGAGCCCGGGTAGGTGATGGTTCGGTCCAGTTCCGGGTGCTCCACAGCGACAGCCATCCCTCTGGACTGAAAGTGTTCATCGTCTATCATCTCTTCAGGCGAATAGATGATAGACACAAGCAAACCGTGATCCTGTCCGTAGCGAAAGAAATCATATGCGTCAATTTCTTTAGCGATAAAGATTAGTGCCTCTCGTGCTGCCGTTAGCATATCACGCACCTTCGGTTCAGTGCGCAACTCTTCGGCTGTTATTGGGCCTCGATCCATGCCTGCCCTTAGTAGTTCAGTTGCTTCGAACGAATGCAGCAGATCAAGCTCCCCCAACCAGTCATGGATCACTTTGAACATGGCTGGCGTACGTGCTGCGAAATTCAGATTCACATATCGACCGTCTGCACACTGAACCTGGCTCGGGTTGGATGGAGCTAGGCCGGCATGACGGCCCGTCTGACGCTCCACCTGCTGGTTCGCAACCAGCCATCTAAATGATCCTGCTTCGGTGGTGACGTTGATGGCAGCGTTGAAGTTGACATCGATAAACTGGCCTTCATCGGTCTGATCCCGATGCAGTAAGGCGACCAGCAGACTTAGCACGCCATAATGACAGCCGGTATGATAACCCTGGTTACCGCCGCCTCGAACTGGCGGCAGAGTGTGGTCGTCGTAGCCATTCATCCAGGCGATACCTCCCCCCGCCAGCAGGGTCAGATCCGTTGCCAGTTCATCCTTGCGTGCGCCATGGCGACCGAATGAGGTCATGGAGAGCCAAATCAGGCGTGGGTTGCTGGCTGTGACCTGCCGGTAATCGATCCCGAGGCTTTCCGCAAGACCGGGCGACTGACTTTCTATGACGGCATCGGCGCCCTTCACCAGCTCCTTGAACAGCGTCTGGCCCTGCTCGCAGGTAAGATCCAAGGTGATGCTCTTCTTACCCGTATTGTAGTTCCAGAACCACAGACTGCGTTCCGGATGCGGTGAGTCGTCCACAAAAGGTCCGTATTGCCTGGTTGCATCACCACTCCCAGGGGGCTCTATCTTGATTAGCTCAGCCCCCATGTCTGCGAGCAACTTACCCGCCCAGGCACCTTTCTCATCACACCATTCGATGATTCTCAGATCGTCGAGGGCCCGTGGCGTATTCATATGGCACCATCCTCCCTTAACGCGTCAATATCCCGGTCGGATAGACCGAGAAGTTCACCGAATACATAATCATTGTCTTCGCCGAGGCAGGGACTGGCCTTGCGCATCTGCCAGTCCGTTTTGGAAAGGTGCGCGGGTATGCCGTCGACCCGCACCTCACCCATCTCGGTGTGCTGCACGGAAGGCCACAATCCCCAATCACTGGTATTGGCATCCCCATCGATCCGCTCGCCGGGTTTACGCACGGGAGCAGCGGGCAGCGCAGCGCTCTGCAATCGATCAGACAGTTCAATCTTGTCAAAGCCCTGCGTCCAGGAAGCCATCAATGCATCTAATTCAGTCTCGCGGGCAAGACGTTCTGTCAGCGTATCGAAGCCGGCATCGTTCACCCAGCTTGTCCCGACCTCATTCTTCAAGGCGAGCCAGTCGACGTCGTTGCGACATGCGATGGCAATCCAGTTGTCGTCACCGATGCATGGATAGATATTGTGGGGAGCCATCGCCGGGGAGTGACTGTGATTTGCATCGGGCATCCCATGACGGCGCTGGGGTCGCCGATTGACCGTGTAATCGAGCACTGCAGCCCCGTGCAGGACGGCCCCGGCCTCCGTCGCCGCCACATCGACATACTGACCCTCACCGGTGCGATTGCGATAGTGAATGGCCATCATTATAGCCATGGCCATGTAATAGGCCGCGGTATGGTCCATGTAGGAATATCCGTAGCCGGCAGGCTCCTGATCGGGCAGTCCCGAGGCAAAGGTCAGACCCGATGCCGCTTGCGCAATCGGTCCCATGGATTTATAGGTGCTGTACGGGCCCGTATGACCGAAGCCGCAATTGGTGGCGTAGATCATCTCCGGCCTGACACGGGTCACGGCCTGGTAGGAGAAACCCAAACGATCCAATACGCCTGCGGCGAAATTCTCGGTCAACACGCTGCAAGTCTCGATCAAGCGCCAGGCCAGGGCTTTGCCCCGTTCATGCTTGAGGTTGATGGTGACGCCCAGCTTCCCGACGTTGTGATTGTTCCAGCCGCCACCAAGATTGATACCGGAACGCTCATCCACATAGGGTGGCCTGCCCCGGATCATGTCCCAACGTCCCTGGCGTACCGGGTCTTCAATGCGGATCACTTCAGCGCCAAATGCTGCCAGAAATTTGGTGGCGCCGGCGCCCGCCAGAATGCCACTGAAGTCACACACTCGAATGTTGGCGAGAGGGCCGGCAGGATTCTGTGGTTCATTGATCATTTTGGTCAACCACCTATTATTGTTCTACGCAGACCGGGTGTAGGGATAACAAACCTTCGTTTTATTTAACGTCACGCAACTTGTGCTCAAGACAATTTAAATGGAACCGTGAACTCTAGTCGAAGGCAGCTAGCACCTCAGCATCGAATCGCTGATACCCCTCGAGATCGTCGGCTGGAATACCGCCGAACATGATTTCGTCAACACCTGCCTCGACAAACTTGCCTATGCAGTCGATCACATAATTCTTGGGCCCCGCGAGCGTTCCGGCGCCCAGTCTGCGGTTGGCGAGGAATGCCGCAGCGGCCGACTCATCATCCGTGACCATGGTTGGCATCAGGATTGTGCGTTTGATCTCGCCAAAGTCTCGTCCTACCTTGTCACAGTGTCTCTTTAGCACATCGAGTTTGTGCTGGTAGTACTCAACTGACATGGGTCCGCCCGCCCATCCGTCCAGGTTGAACACATCTCCGTGCAGCGCCAGAGTGCGCAGCGTACGTTTCTCGCCGGTACCACCAATGAGGATGGGAAGTGGTTTCTGAAAGCAGCCGGGAGATAGCGGCGCTCGGTCAAGCTTGTAGTAACGGCCGTCAAAATCAACAGGTCCATCTCCCACAAATAATGCCCGAATCAGCTCACAGGCTTCCTGCAGGCGATCTGAGCGTTCCCTCATCTCCGGGAACGTCCAGCCGTATGCTTCGTGCTCGCGCTTGAACCAGGCGGCGCCGATGGCGAGTGTAAATCGACCGTGGGAGATCTGGTCGATCGTTGCGGCCATTTTTGCCACCAATGCCGGATTCCTGTACGTATTGCCAAGCACGAGGTGACCCAGTCGCAGGCGCTCCGTGAAACCGGCCACTGCAGCCGTTATCGTATAACCCTCGTAAGCCGTGAGATGTTCCTCCTCCGGCCTGCCGGGTGGCGGCAGGAAGTGATCCGCAAACCAGACGCTGCTCCAACGTCCCGCCTCCATGGTCTCAACCACGGTTCGTATGTCATCCCAATCAATCCTGTAACAGCTGACTTGAGCGCCGAATTGCATCATGTGCTCCCTTTCGTTGCGTCTGGTGGAAATCTCAAATTCAAACTACCCGTCAGAATATAGATCAAGCAGATCTGTAAGTGAATGCTTTCTGGTGATTCGCCTGTTCCATCCGGGTAGTCCGAACCAAACCGAATCAACCGCGTCTACTTTGACACTCTGACTGGTATTCGCGTATTCTTATATCCTCACCCAGAACATGGAGATTCTTCGATGCTGGACAGGGTAAAGCATGTAGACAGAGTCTTAACAATAACACCTACAGCAAGGGTCGAACGGCTAAGGCAAAGATATCTCGATACCAGGGACAAGGCCGTCATCGACATGGGCCGAATCATCACCAGGGCGATGAAGGAAACTGAAGCTGAACCCCGCGTAACCCAGGGCGCCAAAGCCTTGGCCGCAACAGCGAGGGAGACACCAGTCAACATTTACCCGGATGAGCTGTTCGTGGGTTGGCTGTGGTCTGAGCCGCGTGGCACCGAGGTCGGCGTGTCGTCGTTCGGTCTGGAGAGGGAGCTGGATACGCTCAGCACGAGGGAATACACCCCATTTCTCATCAGTGAGGAGGTCAAACGCGAGCTGCGCGAGGAGATTTTCCCCTACTGGCGAACACGCTATTGGGCGCCGGCTGTGCCACCGGAAGCCACCAAACTCGGTATCAAGCACGCTGCGGAAACAAAGTTCCTGCCGCACATTGCCGTCAACTATGAGAAGGTTCTAAAGAAAGGGCTGCTTGGCGTGATGCAGGACGCAGAGGACAGGCTGGCCAGGCTCGATCCCACTGATCCCGTAGAGGTAAAGAAGATTCCCTTCCTAAACGGCGTCATCATCGCGCTTGAGGGAGCATCCGAACTTGGCTTGAGGTTTGCTGCCGAGGCACGGCGACAGGCGTCGACGGAAAAGGACAGCAACAGAAAGTCCGAGCTGCTCAAGATAGCTGAGGTCTGCGATCAGGTACCGGCCAATCCTGCCAGAACTTTTTACGAAGCACTACAGTCGGTTTGGTTTACCCATATGATCCTCGGCTGGGAAGTGGGATTCCACGGTGGCATAAGCCCGGGCAGAGCCGATCAATATCTGTATCCCTATTATGCCAACGACATAGAGGAGGGGAGACTTACAGAAGATGCGGCACAGGAACTACTCGACTGCTGGTGCATGCGCTATTCGCAGATGTTTACCCTATCCACCGAGGGTGGCGCTCGATTTATGTCCAATCACACGTCGGGGCACCACATTGGTATCGGTGGTATGAAGGCCGATGGCAGCGACGCCAGCAACGCCCTTTCATATATGTTTATCGAGTCGATGATGCACACGCCTGGGATGGTGGAACCTACCCTTGGACTGCTGGTGCACAGCAGGACCCCGGAGTCCTTGCTGATAAAGGCTTGTCAGCTTACCGCACTGGGCGGTGGTTACCCGCAGTTTATCAACCACGATGTGCTGGTCGACAACCTGCTGGCACGAGGAGGGCTCATGGGTGGCGCTCCGGTTACGCTGGAGATCGCACGGGAGCATGGCGGTTGTGTTGGTTGTCATGAGCCAAGTCTGCACACGATGGAGTCGGGTTGGAATGCTGCAGGTACAAACCTGCCTATCGCCCTCGAAACCGTTTTGTACAATGGCACGGACCGGACAGGTGAGAAGCAGGTTGGCATCGAGACAGGTGACCCGACACAGTTCAAGACGTTTGAAGATCTGAAGGATGCAATCAAAGAGCAGGTGGCCTTCATGGTCAAGCGTGCTTCGATGTCCCAGAGCATCGGTGAGCAAAAACTGCTGCCGACCGTGTTCGCTTCGGCGCTGGTCGAAGACTGCATCGAAAACGGGGTGAGCAAGGAGGAAGGCGGTGCCCGTTTCTCAGTGGGCGCGATTTCCATGATCGGCTCGGTTGACGTGGGTAATTCCCTGGCGGTTATAAAGAACCTGGTATTCGACGAAGAGAAGATCACCATGGCGCAGCTGTGCGAAGCCCTGCGTGATAATTTTGAAGGCCATGAGGAAATCCATAATCTGTGCATGGAGGTACCCAAGTTCGGCAACGGCAACGACTATGTCGATGAACAAGTAAAGTGGCTGACTCACTTTTACACCGAGGAAGTGAAGCAGTACAAAACAACCTACGGTGGTCCCAAACTTGTCGTACAGGTTCCCTTATCAAGCTACGTGCCGGTAGGGCTCATGGTGGGTGCACTACCCTCCGGAAGGTATGCCGGAGAACCCTTGTCAGACGGCGTTTCGCCCACGCGCGGCAGCGATTTGGAGGGACCGACGGCGGTCATAAACTCGGTCGGCAAAATTAACAACGCCGAGGTCTCACTCGGTCAGACGCTGAATCTGAAACTCGACCCGGAAGTCTTTCAGACCGAAGATGGCTACAAGAGGCTGGCCGACCTAATCAGGGTATTTGTCGATCAGAAGTTGGATCACATACAGATTAACGTCGTTTCATCCGAGACCTTAATAGCCGCCCAGAAGGAGCCCGAAAACTACCGCGACCTGGTGGTCAAGGTGGCTGGCTATAATGCCCGCTTTGTCGATCTGCACAGGGAGGTTCAGGACAGTATCATCGCCAGGACAGAGCACGGACTATAGATGACGCGCTTCGTTCCAGGCTCTTAAATCCCCAATTGCTCCCGGTCCAGAGGCTGTAGAGGAACATCGGGATCTGTCGAAGGAATTGCCGACAAGAGGAGTTTCGTGTAGTTTTCCTGCGGGCGCTCGAACACATCCGTTACCGTGCCACTCTCCACCACTCGGCCGCGGTTCATGACCAGTACCCGATCACAGATATGTTGCACCACGCTGAGGTCGTGGGCGACGAACAGGTAGGTTAGGCCGAGTTCACGCTGCAAGTCTTCCAGCAGGTTGATGATCTGTGCTTGTACCGACACGTCGAGAGCGGATACCGACTCATCGCAAACGATAAAGCTTGGGCGCAGCACAAGCGCGCGGGCGATGCCGATCCGCTGGCGCTGACCACCCGAGAACGCGTGCGGATACCGCGTTAAACTGTCGCGTTCGAGCTGTACGCGGTCGAGGATGTCCATTACCTGATCGAGACGCCTGGAGCGGCTACGTTCACCATGGATGATGAGGGGCTCCTCGATGATCTCGCGCACCGTCATGCGTGGATTGAGTGATGCGAATGGATCCTGAAAGACCATCTGCATCTCTCGCCGCAGCGGAACCAGCTCCCTGTGAGGCAGATTGGTTAGATATACCCAGCCGTTCGAACTGTTGAATTGGACAGTGCCAGTATCCGGGTCGATAGCCCGCAGAATGCAACGTGCTACCGTGGTCTTGCCGGATCCCGACTCTCCGACGATGCCCAGTGTTTCCGCCCTGAGCAGATCGAAAGTTACATCTTCTACTGCAACAACGCCCTCAAATGACTTGCATAGGTTCTTTACCTCCAGCAGGACCTCACTCACTCTCTTGCCCTCCTGGTGTGGATTGAGGCGGCAGACTCACTTGTCTGCCGTCCGCAAGCTTCACTAACGGGTAAGGTGTGGTGATATCAGCATCGCCGACTACGCTTTCAATAGTCGCTAGACGTTCACCGGCCCGAGCCAGACCGGGAATTGCTTGCAGCAATCCCTGCGTATAAGGATGCATCGGTGTTTTCAGGACTTGCCTTACGGTGCCGATCTCGAGCACGCGGCCCTGGTACATGACCACTACGTAATCGGCGAGCTGCGCCACCACGCCGAGGTCGTGGGTGATGAATAGAACCGAATTGCCGAGTTCGTGCTGTAAATCTCGAATCAGGGTAAGAACCTCTGCCTGAATGGTCACATCCAGCGCCGTCGTTGGCTCATCGCAGATAAGAACCTCCGGATTGCACACCAAAGCCATGGCAATCACCACGCGTTGCCGCATGCCGCCGGAGAACTCGAACGGATACATAAACATGCGCCGTTCGATGTCCTCGATGCCGACCCTGATGAGCATCTCTGTCGCTTCCTGCCAAGCTACGGCTTTGCCGACATCCCGATGGCAGAGAATGGCCTCGGCGACCTGGTTCCCGATGGTGTATACCGGCGAGAGTGCGGTCATGGGCTCCTGGAACACCATGCTGATCAGACCGCCGCGCAGTTCATGAAGTCGCGGATCTTTGTCCGCCAGCGAGACGATATCGAACGGGCTTCCCTGGCTGGGTGAGAACTGAATGGACCCGCTGACGATTCTGCCGGGTGGCTGAATGAGCCGCATTACGCAATTAGCGGTTACCGATTTTCCGGACCCCGATTCACCAACAATTGCCGTCACCTGTCCGCGTGGCACATCGAAACTTACACCGTTCAACGCCTTGGTAATACCGATATCCGTAGTAAAATCGACGGCCAGGTCTCGAACTTGCAGTATGTTGTCCATCAGCTCTGCCCACCGGTGCTGTAGGGGTCCGCCGCATCCCGAAGGCCATCACCCATGAGGTTGAAAGCCATCACCGTCAACACCACGAACAGCCCCGGTAACAGCAGCCATGGGGTCATGACGATAACCTGGTAGTTCTGTGCCTGCTGCATCAGCACCCCCCAACTCACCACAGGCGGACGCAGTCCAATACCGAGGAAGCTGAGAGCAGTTTCGCCTAGAATCATCCCCGGTACCGCCAGGGTAGCCGTGGTAATAATGTGACTGGCGAAGCTCGGCAGCATGTGCCGAAAGATGACGCGCAGCTTACCGGCGCCTATCAGGCGTGCTGCCACCACGAACTCCTCTTCACGAAGTGCCAGAAATCGACCCCGCACCTGCCGCGCCAACGTCGTCCAGCCAAACAGGGAAAGAATAATGGTCACGCCAAAATAGACGCGAATCGAAGACCACTCCACCGGTAACGATGCCGACAGCGCCATCCATAAAGGCAGCGTGGGCAAGGACTGAAGCACTTCGATCATTCGCTGCACGGCACGATCCATCAGTCCGCCGAGGTAGCCCGCCAGCCCGCCGAACAACACGCCAAGTACTAACGTCATCACTACGCCCACCACACCGATCGAGAGTGAAACGCGCGCGCCGTAAAAAACCCGGGAGAATAGGTCTCGTCCCAACTGGTCTGTGCCAAAGAGATGTACGTAACCCCCCTGACCGGCAACGAACAGATGGTGATCAAATTCGAAGAACCCCCAAAACCGGTAGGACTCTCCCCTGGTGAAGAAACGAAGTGGATAGAGTTTGTCTGGATTATCCGTGTATTCACGCATCCACGTATCGTCATTGACCTTCATGTCATAGCCGTAGACGAATGGTCTGAGGTGAAAGTTGCCCTCCATATCGAAAAAGCGCACGGACATTGGGGGAGCATTGATGGCTTGTACGTTTCTCGTGTCCGTTTTGTACGGCACGATGAATTCACAGACAAAAGCCAAAGTGTAAATCAGCAGCAGAAAGATCCCGCTCGCAAGCGCCAGGCGGTGTCGTTTGAATCGTTGCCAAGCCAACTGCCGGGGGGTAGCGGTCGCGAGCCCCGTGTCTATGGAGACGTCATTCATATCGAATTCGCGGATCGGCCCAGGCGAGCACCAGGTCTGAGATCAGCATGCCAACCACCGTCAGAACAGCGAGCAGCATAAGAAAGCTGCCTGCCAGATACATGTCCTGGGATAGCAGTGCCTGCAATAGCAGCGGTCCGGTGGTCGGTAGATTGAGCACCATGGATACGATGGCTTCGCCGGAAATGAGTGTTGGCAGCAGCAGTCCCAACGTGCTGATAAAGGGGTTGATGGCGATTCGCAGTGGATATTTCAGAATGAGTTTGATGGGTCGTACGCCTTTGGCGCGGGCGGTGACTACGTAAGGTTTGTTGAGTTCGTCGAGCAGGTTGGCGCGTAAGATACGCATCGTTACTGCTGTGCCACCCAGGCCGACCACGACCATCGGAATCCAGAGGTGCGAGAGCAGATCTCTAAGCCGAGCCCAAGTCCAGGGCACTTCCTGAAATTCGGGAGAGAACAGGCCGCCGATACTGATGCCGAACCATTCGTAGCCGATGTACATCAATATGAGTGCCAGGAGAAAATTGGGCGTTGCCAGGCCAATAAGGGCGATGGTGGTCAGTACGTAGTCGCCGATGGAATATTGACGCACAGCGGTGTAGATGCCGAGCGGCAGCGCAACCACCCAGGTAAAGAGGAGCGCAGATATGGTGATGATAAGGGTAAAGCCCAGGCGTTCCCAGACCAGCTCGTTAACCGGCCGGGCGAACAGATAGGAATATCCCATGTCTCCCGTGATAAAGCCGCCTGCCCAGCGCAGGTACTGGATTGGCATGGGTTCATCCAGATTGTATTGCGCGCGAAGGTTTTGCACCTGTTCAGCCGACACCTCCACCCCCTGCGCCTGCATACGGTCGAGGGTGGAAGTAACGATATCACCGGGGGGTAGCTGGATAACGATGAAGACGATGAGGGAAATGAATGCCAGGGTGGGGAACATACCCAGCACGCGGGTAACAACGTAGGACCTCATGCGCAGTGTCCTGTAACAGCCGAATTAGACATGGTCACGTTTTCCCCACGGGCGATCTCGGCATGGCGTATGCGCGTGACGCCAACCATGTCGCAATGTCGCGCCTCGATCGCGGCTGCGATCATCGACTTGGGCAGTCCAGGTTCGGCTGCTCGGCCATTGTCTTCCTCACTGAAACACCAGGTCGTTAGGCGAGTCTGATCGAGATGTCCGCGATTCGCTGTGCTTGCGATCAGCTCGAGATGAAGGCGCCCGCCTCGCGCCGAATCCAGTCGGCCCACTCCTGCACACCTGCGCCGGTCTTGGCAGAGATCTCGAAGATCTGCAGCTTCGGGTTCAGCCGAAGCACGCGCTCGCGCATGACCTCAAGGTTGAAGTCCGATAGCTCCAGGTAATCTATCTTGTTGACCAGCAGCACATCACAGACGGAAAACATCAGCGGGTACTTGAGTGGTTTGTCATCCCCCTCGGGAACGCTCAGAATCATCGCGTTCTTTATCGCTCCCGTGTCGAATTCGGCCGGACAGACTAGATTGCCTACGTTCTCGATAATAACGAAGTCCAGGCTGCCCAGGTCTAGACCGTCGAGACCTCGTTTCACCATCGATGCATCGAGGTGGCAGAATCCGCCAGTGCGCAGTTGGATGGCGCTGATCCCCTCGGCAGCCACCTTTTCCGCATCCACTATTGAGTCGATGTCGGCTTCGATAACGGCAACGCGAAGGTCGTCTTGCAGGGCTGCAACGGTACTGAGAATCGTCGTTGTCTTGCCGGCACCTGGTGAAGACATGAGGTTGAGGAGAAACGTCTGCTCTTCAGCAAGCTGCTTGCGGAGTTCGTTCGCGACCGCCTCGTTGTCCGCGTGAATATCCTGCTTGACCTCGATCAGGCGAATCTCATCCATCAGACGACCTCCAGGTTGGTCACAGTGTATTCACGACCCGAGATCAGGTTCCAACTGGACTCCTCGTCCTCACAGTCCGGGCAATTCGCCTCCCCCAGTTCCTGCTTGGAGACCTCGAAGTTGGCGCCGCAGTCCTCGCACTCGAGGACGATCGGCACCTTCTCGATCTTGAGCTTGGCGTCTTCTGCGAGCGTCCCTTTGCTCAGATAGTCGAAGTAGTGCTGGATCCACTCTTCCTCGAGGTCGGAGAGATCTCCGATGCGCAGGTAGATATTCACAATCCGGCTCACGTTTTGGCCCTCGATGTGCTTGAGTGCGACCTCGAGGATTTGTTCGGTGACCTGAAGTTCGTGCATGCAGGGACTCTAGCTCCTATCTGGGGATGAATTCCTGCGGCCGGGCCTCATCCATCGCGATCGCTGCCGGTGCACAGACGACCTGGCAAAGGCCACACCCCAGGCACTTCTCTTCATCCACGGTAGCTAGCTTGCCATCGTCCGACATATTCATCGCTTCGAAGTAGCAGCGTTCGATGCAGAGTTCACAACCCGTGCACTCGTCCTCCTCGATGGTGGCCCGGAAGCGACTTGGATTAATGAATTTGTTCTTGCCATGGCGCAGTGATGTCCAGTTGATGCAACAGTCGCTGCAGCAGTTGCAGATCACGTGGCCGGGGGTTCTGCCGGCGCCGACCGTGTGGACGAGACCCTCTTCCTCGCATTCCTGCATCAGGTCCATGGCCTCTTCCTTGGTGAGCGGCTTACCGGTACCACGTTCAAGGGCGTAGTCGGCGGCCTTGTCGAGCTGCACGCAATTCCAAAGTGGCAAGTCACAGGCCCCGTCGATGACGCGACACGAGCAACGGGTCACAGCGATGGTCGTCGCCTGCTCAATCTGATCCGCGATGTCGTCCATGGCGAGCACCTGGCTATTGTAGTCGATGGCCACGTTGACCGGGATTACGCGCATTGCCGGGCCCGGCATGTGGTCGTCCATCGAAAGGGACGCCTCAATCCACTCTCCGGCCGTCCATTCCTTCCACAGATCCATCACTCCTTCGGGAGGATCGTTCATAACCGCGGTCGAGTCGTGGAACTGCAAAAAGCTGCGCACGCGGTAGTAGCGCGTCGCGTCCGACTTCTTCGATTTGAACATCAAGCCCTTTTTGAAGAGGGGATCGATCATCCTCTCGACTTCGGATTCCTCGAATCCCGTCTCCTCTGCCAGCTGCACGACTGTCCGTGGGGGCGAGGCCGCCAGCACGACTGCTGCCTCCTTCTCATCAGCCAGCTTTTTGAAGATGTGCGGCACAATCTTGGAATTGCCCTGACCGACGCTCGCTGCAAGTTGCTCATAAACTGTCTTCTCTGCCATTCGCTTTTCCTCCGGCGAATTAACGATATACCACGTATTACCACATCCATCCCTAATGATCAATGCACGGGGGTTTGGGGGCGCAGTGATCTCTACAGGAAGCTTCGGCAATGCAGGCGCAGGTCGCGTCGCACTTTCTGTGCGTGGCGTTGGCTACCGATACACCCTATAATGAGTCGCCCCGTTTTCTGATGGCACCTGCTTCGCGTGCTCCGACAGGGCTGCGGAATACTTCGCTGCATTCGTGGAAACCAAATTCAGCAATTAGCAGAGAGAAAGGAGAGAGTTTGATGAATTCACCTGTAGTTTGGTCGGTCTTGCTCGCCGCTGTATTCCTGACGACCGGTTGCAACAAGGATGACGATCCCTCCGGTCCTGTGACTATCGTTGAGGGTTCCCTGCAAATTGCAAATGCCATCGTAGATTCGCGGCTACTGACTTTCAGAATAAAGGCTACCAGCAGTGACGACTGGAACGAGTTGGCCGAACTGGGATTCCGACAGGCAACCCAAATGGGTATAGCCCCCGCAGAGGATTACGATATCGAGGTCACGTATTTTGATCCCCTGGCGGCGGAACAGACAAACCTGGTACCTGACTTCCAATTCACGATGGTCGCGGAAACCATCTATACGCTCATTCTGCATGGCGAATTTGCCAGTCCGGAGTTACTGTTGCTTGAGAAACCAAGCGCCGATTTCGACACCGGGGACGGTGCGGAGATTGAGGTGCGGGTTGTGCACGCGGGAACGGTGGACGTCTTGGACGTCTACCTGGGCGATCCCAACGCGACAATCGGCACGACGACCCCATTGGTCACCCTGATACCAGGAGAATGGACGGACCCGTTGCGCGTGGCTTCCGGTCTCAACCGTCTTCGTGTCACGCAGGCGGGTGACACGCAAGTGGTCTACGACTCCGAGACCTTCAATGTGGTGAGTCGATCGCTACGGACAATTGTGCTGCATGACAACGTGGGCCCGGACGCAAGTACCACATCAGCGTTTCTACTCACCGAGAACGGCACGATCGAGTATCCGAACGAGGTCGCGCGGGCGGGTTTTCGTGTGCTCAATGCTGTCTCGGACGAAGACAGCATCACGGTCACTATCGTCGATTCCGCCTCGGAGGAAAGCCTGGATACGGTAACCCTCGCATACACCGAGATCACCGCATTCTCGGCCATCGATGCCGCATTCGTCGACGTTTCCGTGGCAGCAGCCAGCACTCCGGGCGTCGAGGCAAAGAGGACCACGGTCAGCCTGAACCAGGGCACTTTCTATACAATCACGATCGGGGGTTCCATCGCTGACGATTCGCTGGCGGTGCGATCTTCAACGTCGCCTCAGCGACGGATAGCGACGTCGGCAAACCTGCATTTCATCAACACACTGCGCGAGACGGACGATGCCAATAACCCACGGATTGATGTATATGTGCTGGATGTCGGTGACGCACTGGAAGACGACTTCCCGATATTGACACAGTTCGGCTTTCTGTCGAGCTCAGCAGTGACAATGCCAGCCAAGCTGATGGATGTCGTGGTTACGACCTCGGGGACAAACGCCATACTCCTCGGTCCGATACGCATTGATCTGGTAGCGCGGAGCTCGATCATCGCCGTTGCGGCGGAAGCCGCTGGGGGAGGAGAGCCCTACCAGATGATCGTGGAAACCACGCAATAACGTATTGCTTCCCATCCGTGTATTCTTGAATAGCACGACGGATGACATAGTTTCTACATCTCGCAGCTGAGTGATGTCATTCTTTTCAGCAGCTTCATTAGTCGCAGTGTCCATCCTTGGACAAGAGGGCTTCCGCAGATCTTGTCCGGCCCGAAAACCTGTCCGCTGGCTTGATTTGGTGACTGTTTAGGCGCAGCCTTTACTCCCCCATTACAAGATAAGTACAATCGGTACCACATCAATATTCGACCAATGGGGCCAGGAGGTTCAACGTGCAGGACGAGCTAGTCCATTTAGACATCAGTAACGGTATCGCCACGATTACCATGGATTCACCCCACAACCGCAACGCCCTTTCCAGACAGCTAAGCAGTGAGCTCGAAACACACGTCGAGTCGGCTCTTGCCGACCCTAACGCACGAGCCGTTGTACTCACCCACAGCGGCACTGTTTTCTGCGCTGGCGCCGATCTAAAAGAGTCCAAACAGGCAAACGTGGCGAGGGCCCAGGGGGAGCAACCTCAACAGGGACGAGGCGGGAGGGGACTTCCCGGTATCGTCAACATGATCTGGGAATCTCCGAAACCGGTAGTTGCCAGGGTGAATGGCGCAGTTCGTGCCGGTGGGCTTGGTGTGATGTCAGCTTGTGACTTTGTCATCATGATCGATTCCGCCACCATGGCGTTCAGCGAGGTGCGGATCGGCGTGGTGCCAGCGGTGATCTCAGTCGTCTGCCTGCCCCGCTTCGGGACGCTCAAGGGTGCCGAGTTGATGCTGACTGGTGACACATTCACAGGTGCGCAGGCGGCCGATTGGGGCTTTATCAATCGTGCAGTTCCTGCTGACCAGTTGGACGCAGCCGTTGACGAACTGCTTGCGTCGCTCAAGAAGTGCAGCCCGCAGGCGCTCGCCGAGACCAAGAAGATGTGCAGACTCGTTCCGACGCTGTCGACCGACGAAGGGTTCAAGGCGATGGGAGCGCTCTCTGCACGCATGTTCGCGTCACCAGAAGCACGCGAAGGCATGACGGCGTTCGCGGAGAAGCGTGATCCAAGCTGGGCACTCGAGCCCTAGCAATGAACTGACAGAACGCGCCGAACTTCACAAGCTGAGGGTCGACTCAAGTGGCCGGCTGAAATCCATCTGCCCTTTTATCGGCGAAGGTAGGCGCAAGTTCGGTTTCCGGCTCCCCCGAAATCCTGGTTCCGCGCAGCACTCGGGCGCAGCTGGTGTCATAAGGTCTGGCGCGGTGCATCAGGCAACGATTGTCCCAGACGACAAGATCCCCAAGCTGCCATACGTGCCTATAGGTGCGTGGTGGCCGGCAGGCATTTTCCAGCAGTTCTTTCAGCAGGACTTCCGACTCCTCTGCATTCATCCCCGGAATCCCATAGGCATGCCGTCCTGTGTAGATTGACTTGCGGCCGGTATCCGGGTGTGTCTTAACGATTGGGCGAAGGGGCGTACCCTTGTCGTGAAAGCCGTACATGTTATCGGTCTTGTAGTGATAACCTGCCTGCTCTTGTGAGTAATACAGTGAATGATACGCTGAAAGTTCTTCCAGCCTGGCTTGTGTTTCCTCGTCGAGTTCATCCCAGGCGGCTCGCATGTCAGCGAAGTCGGTTTCGCCGCCTTCGGGAGGCAGGACCATCGCGGCCAGCAGTGCCGCCTTGGAGGCGAGTGGCATGTAGGTGCTGTCGGTATGCCAGCCCTCGTTGCCGCGCAGAATATGAAACTGTTGCTCGTCAGGTTGAGCCAGTGAGCCATCTGGTTTCTGGTTGGAAATGTGAATGTTCGATCCAGTCTGCTGCGGGGAGAATTGCTCAATGTTGCCGAAACGGCTCGCAAAGGCGCCCTGGGCTTCATCGTCCAAGTGCTGACCGGGGAATACCAGTACGCCATACTCCAGGAAGGCCGTGTGAATCTCGGACCAGGTTTCATCGCCAAGTTTGGCCAGATCAACATCGGTTACGACTGCACCAAACGTTGCGTTGATTGCGGTGATTGTGATTGTCATCTCCCGGCCTCCGCGCTTAGAGCCAACTTCATTATGGGGTTCGAATCTATTAGTACCGCAAGTCGCGAGGCACGTTCATACCAGCCAGAGATGATTGTCTCCGTCAGTGTCCTCATACGCAACAGATGTTAACCTTGTGCCCTCGGGTTTCGGACCCGGTAGCGAAGCTGACGCCCAAATCGGCTGTCCTGCCGATTTGTCGAACCTGCGAGGCTTCTCATCCCAAACCCATCGACCAAACGAAAAAAGGAAGCCACGAGGGCTCCCTTTTTTCGTTTGGCGGAGAGGGAGTCCGCCATTATCATCTCTTAGAACATCCACACACGTCTGTGTTTATAGTGTATAATCAATAACATAGATAAGATTATTGTGCAAGGATGTCCTAGGAGATACAGCCGGATCCACGTCTTCCAGTAAGACCGACAGTAAGACCGGAATGAGGTGGGAATCGGCCAAACAAGGCTGA
>JASMJM010000023.1 GCA_030749725.1 Pseudomonadales bacterium
CGATAACACTACTTATAAACCCTAAAGTTTACTACAAGGTCAAGGGTCCAGGGACAGAGCCCGGCACAAATCTCCACGAAATCTCCCTTTTGACCTGTTTCACGGCAAATGAGCGATCATTACCATGGGCCACACAGATAGGGGGAGCACCATGAGCGATAGAACAACCATACTCCTGGACGGACTGCGATTCGGAGAAGGTCCCAGGTGGCACAAAGGCAGACTGTGGTTTTCAGATATGCACGACTGCAAAGTCCTCGCGCTGGACCTGAACGGTCAGGTGGAGACGATCGTAACAGTACCCAACCAACCATCCGGATTGGGATGGTTACCGGACGACACGCTGCTGATCGTCTCCATGGCGGACAGACGGCTACTGAAAAATACGCCCGCCGGCCTGGAGGAGGTTGCTGACCTCAGTTCGTTGGCTTCCTTCCACTGCAATGACATGGTTGTCGATGCCACCGGTCGCGCTTACATAGGCAATTTTGGATTCGATCTTCTCAACAATGCGCCGCGGGATTTTGCAGAGCTCGTCCTGGTGACACCGAACGGCGAGGCACGCGTCGTGGCGAAAGAGATGCGCTTCCCCAACGGCACCGTCATCACGCCGGACGGTAACACCCTGATCGTGGGTGAGACCACCGCTGCTGCACTGACAGCCTTTGACATTACCGCAGATGGATCCCTTGACAATCGTCGCACCTGGGCGCAACTGGACAACGCAGTACCGGATGGTATCTGCCTGGACGCGGACGACGGAATCTGGGTCGCCTCGCCGGTCAGCAATGAAGTACTCAGAGTGACGGAAGGGGGACAGGTGACCGATCGCATCCAGGTGGAAACGCAAGCGTTCGCCTGCATGCTGGGTGGTGAAGACAGGAAGACCCTGTTTATCCTGACGGCAGAATCGTCCAGTCCCGCTGATTCAGAGAACAAGCGCAGCGGTCGCGTGGAAGCCGTTCGGGTCGCTGTTGCCGGAGCCGGATCTCCCTGATGTAGAAAGGGTCGACATGAATCAAAGCAAAGATGCCAGGATAGCCGTGATCTGCGGGGGCCCATCTGCAGAAGCGGAGGTGTCGAGGGTTTCGGCGGCAGGAGTCGCATCGGCACTGCAGGAGAACTACTCCAGCGTCACGACCTTGGAACTCGACGCCGATCTGGGAACTGGACTGTCCGAACTCGACATCCATGTGGTCTTCCCGGTTCTGCACGGACCGCCGGGAGAAGATGGTACCTTACAGGGATTTCTGGAGATCCTGCAACTGCCCTACGTGGGCAGCGGCGTGCATGCCAGCGCCTGTGGCATGGACAAGATCGTATCCAAACATCTCTTTAGGAGTCACAACTTAAACGTGGCTGACGATCTGGTGCTGCAGAGATCAAACGATATCGCCACCGGGATCAAACTCATCACCCGTTCTCTGGGCAATTACCTGGTGGTCAAACCGGCACGACAGGGCTCGGCCCTCGGTGTCCATTTAGTCGAAGATGCTAACCAACTCCATACAGCGGTGCAGAATGCATTCCAATACGACGATCAGGTACTGGTTGAAAAACGAATTGACGGTAAAGAGATCACCGTCGGCCTACTTGATATCGATGATCAATTGCAAGCCTTGCCGGTCATTGAGATCGTGACTCCTGTCGATAGCTGGTATGACTTTGAGCATCGCTACACCGAGGGTCTAAGTGAACATATCCTGCCGGCCCGGTTAACCGATCAACAGAACGAAGCCTTGCAGGAGGCAGCCAGAACAGCCCACCGGGCGCTGGGATGCAGACATCTGTCGCGGGCCGATTTTGTGGTTGCAGATGACGGCACCCCTTACCTGCTTGAAGTAAATACCATGCCGGGTATGACGCCCACCAGCCTGTATCCGGATGCTGCCAGGGGCGCCGGAATCAGTTTCAGCGAACTGGTCAGCAGGCTCATTGAGAGTGCACTTGCAACCGGCTCAGCATATGCTCAAACCACATAAGGATGGAGTACATTAGACTAATTAAGTCGTCGACATTGATCTGCCAACATTATAAAAATAGAAACTGCAAACACCGCTGAATGCCAAAGAAGTAATTGCGGACACCCACTTCGTCAAAAGGTATTTTGCATGAGGAGACAAAAACGCGACAAGAGCGACAGGGCGTTTACCCGGGGATATCAGAGCGGCGTAAACGGTAAATCCAAGGAATTGTGCCCATATGAAGATCAAGCGAGCCGGCAATCCTGGTTAGGAGGCTGGCGACAAGGCAGAGAGGATCAATGGGACGGATACACAGGCAAGGCAGGAGTCAGCCGAAACATTCTCAACTAGTGTCCATCCAGAAATAGGTGTTTTTGGCGAAATCAATGCGACAGGGTAGAAATGTTTGCTGTAAAAACAATAACTTGAGTGGGCCGCATTCGGATGGGCACCCGAAGCACGGATTTCAAATATAGATGGGAATTAACTAGGTACAGAATCCTGTCCAAATATCGAAAAGGCCTGCTTTTGCAGGCCTTTTCTTTGCGTCACTGAACACGACCAGATCATGGAGGTATTCAGCTCACAGGGTACATCACATCGCCCTGGGCCAACTGCAGCAATTCGCGTATCGCCACTGAAAAAATCGCATAGTCCCGGGTGTTGGTGGTTCGAATATCGGCAAGCACACGCAACCAGAGCTCCACGGCGTGAGAGTGCCGATCGACCCACTCATCGATACACCTCGCCGTGCCTTCCTGCGCATCCCCCATCTGCATGACGCGCACGGTTAGAGCCCGTTGCTGCCAATCCAACTCATCCTGGAACGCCTCCCTCGCGCGAGCGTGCCAATGATTGCTTACTTCGAGGTCCATGACCTGTTGCCTGAACCAGTGCAGTTCCAGCTTTTCTCCTAGAGAAAAGTTCACATCGGCAACCTGATCCACGGATCGATTACCCGACCGTGCTGCGTCCACGATGCCCAGCACGGAATTCAGATGCTGCGCAGCAGCAACCACCGTTGCCAGTTGATCGGGAATACCCAAACCCGAGTAACGTTGGTAGTCCGCTGACCAGTCCTGCAGAGTCTGCCCATTCAACAGTCCTTGTAGATTGTCACACACCCGGGTAACACCATCGGCGAACTCCGGAATCTCATCTCGTGGTGACAACTCCTTGCGCCGATTGCTCAGGAACCAGCGAGTCGCCTTGCGGATCATGCGGATCAAAATGGACATCAACTCCTTCTGCAGCTCGGGATCCACCTCGTAATCCAGGCTTTCGATCTGTCGCCAGAGATGATCCATCTGGTACACGTCTCTGGCACAGATGTAAGCTCTGGCAATATCGGAAAAATCCGCTCCGGTGGTATTCTTCAAGCGAAGCAGGAAGGTCATGCCCATCCTGTTGATCATCCCGTTGACGATCTGGGTGGTCACAATCTCCCTGCGCAGCCGATGTTGTTTTAGCTGTTTCGGAAACCGCTTGACGAGCATGGCGGGAAACGCTGAACGAATCTCGCCACTCAGATATTCATCGTCAGGTATATCGGAGGACACCAGTTCCTCCTTCAACATACCCTTGGCATAGCAGGTCAGAACCGATACTTCCGGTGCCGAGAATGTCTCTCCCCGTGCCTTTCTTTCCGACAACTCCTCCTCGTCAGGTAGAAACTCCAGACTGCGATCCAGCTGGCCTTCGGCCTCCATACTGCGTACAAATCTGATGTACTCATCCATGCGACGCACTGCCTGGGAAACGGATAGATTAATCGCTTGCGCCTGATGATAGTTATTCCTGAGCACCAGGTCGGTTACATCCCCGGTCATTTTGACCAACATGTCATTGCGCTGCTTGATGGTCATGTCACCATTGCGCACCACTTCGTTGAGAAGAATCTTGGTATTCACCTCAATATCGGAACAATTGACGCCGCCGACGTTATCGATGAAGTCCGTAAAGCAGCGGCCCCCTGCCTGGCAGTACTCCACCCTTCCCAACTGGGTCATGCCGAGATTGCCCCCCTCCCCGATAACCTTGCATCTCAATTCAGCGCCGTCGATGCGCACCGCCTCATTGGCTTTGTCGCCGACATCCTCGTGGGATTCATGGCGGCCCTTCACATAGGTGCCGATGCCGCCGTTCCACAGCAAGTCTACCGATCCCTTCAAGATGGCAGTGATCAGTTGATTGGGCGTGAGTGCATCTGCTTCGATCTCAAGCAACTTCTGCATCTGCTCGGATATTGGGATTGACTTGGCGGTCCGTGCAAAGATGCCGCCACCTGCCGAGATCAGCTCCTTGCCATAGTCGGACCACGAGGACCGTGCTAGACCGTATATTCTTTTTCTTTCCTGAAAACTGATTTCAGGATCGGGGTCAGGATCGATAAATATATGCAGGTGGTTGAATGCCGCCACCAATCGAATGTGCTCAGACATGAGCATGCCGTTACCAAATACATCTCCCGCCATATCGCCTATGCCCGCCACGGTAAAGTCGGTCTTCTGTACGTCGATGCGCATATCGCGGAAGTGCTGCTGCACGGATATCCAGGCTCCCTTGGCGGTAATCCCCATCTCCTTGTGGTCATAGCCCGCACTACCGCCCGACGCAAATGCGTCTCCCAGCCAGAACTCGTAAGAGAGGGATAGCTCGTTAGCGATGTCGGAAAAAGTTGCAGTGCCCTTGTCCGCTGCAACCACGAGATATATGTCATCGTCGTCATATCTGATTACCCGGTCGGGGGGAATCACATCACCATCCCTTAGATTATCCGTTAGATCGAGCAACCCTCGTATAAACATGCGATAACAGGCAATTCCTTCTTCATTAATCTCATCGCGAGTAGCATCCACCGGCAGCTGCTTGGCAAAAAAGCCTCCCTTGGCACCAACCGGCACAATCACTGAATTCTTGACCTGCTGAGCCTTAACCAATCCCAGGATCTCTGTGCGGTAGTCCTCGCTGCGATCCGACCACCTGAGTCCGCCACGGGCAACCTTTCCCCCCCTCAAATGAACGCCTTCGGTTCGAGTGGAATAGACGAATATTTCATACTTGGGAACAGGCATGGGTAATGCGGTGATCTGTTCCGGATCGAATTTGAAGGAGGTATAGTGCTTGCAGTCACCACTTTCATCGTTCTGAAAATAATTCGTGCGCAGGGTGGCAAAAACAAGCTCAACGTAGCGGCGAATGATGCGATCATCCGATAGATTCTCCACCTCCTCAAGGGACGAGATGATTTCATCTTTCAGACGCTGACAGGTTCGCTCCGCCTCCTCTCTGACCAGATCGGGATCGAATCGATGCAGAAACAGCTGCAGAATACGTTGGGCGATATGAGCATAGCGGGACAGGACTTCGGCGATATAAACCTGGCTGAAGCCAAATCGAATCTGTCTCATGTAACGTGAATAGGCACGCAACACAGAAACTTCCCTGCAGTCGAGATTGGCGCCCAGGACCAGGCGGTTGAAGCCGTCGTTCTCTGCGACGCCTTGCCAGACGTGGCCAAAGGTCTGCTGAAAGATATCCCTGACCTCATGCATTTCTATGCTGTGTGAATTGGGAATTTCCAGTCTGAAGTCGTGAATCCAAATGTGCTTGCCGTTGCCGCACCGAATGTCGTAGGGATACTCCTCGATCACCTTGGTACCCATATTCTCCAGAAGGGGAATAACATCGGACAGTGGCAGTGGCCCATCGTTGTGGAACAGTTTGAATCTCAGATTGCCACCGTCCTCATCCACCGCCCGGTACAGACTCATGGCCAGCGATGTGCTCGGGTCAATATCCATCATATGGTGGATATCGGTAACGGCAATATGAGCGGCAAACCGGTCCTTATACCCGGATGGGAAACCGCCTTTGAATCTCTGCAGCAGGAGATTGCCGTACTCCTCACCATCGACTTCCAGCAGTGCATCCTTGAGATCATCGTCCCACGATCGCGTCAGCTGCAGGATCTTCTCCTCGATGCTATCCTGATCCACATGCACTTTGTGCTGCGGATCGACTTTCAATTCGAAATAGGTACGCACCAGAATCGACGCTGAGAAGCTGGTGGCGAAGTCCACATCGATCGCATCAAACTGATCGCACAGGAAATTCTGTATTTCAAGTCGGAGTTGCGTGGTGTATATATCCTTGGGCATATACATCAGGCAGGTTACGAAATTTCCCTCGTGATCACCGCGTATGAACACGCGGACCATGCGCCTTTCCTGAATCGCCAGGATGTCCATGGCAGTCTTGAACAGCTCGTCTGTTTCACACAGGAACAGCTCCTCTCGCGGCAGCACCTCAAACAGTCGCCTGAGTTCGGTCAACTGGTAGTTTCTACTGTCCAGTTCGGATCTTTGCAGAATATCTGCAACCTTCCTCTCCACGATCGGTATGTCGCTGGGACTCTGGGTGTACACGCGCGCGGTATAGAGCCCTATGAACCGGTAGATGCCGTCCACCTCACCACTGTCGTTGTATCGATTCACGTTGATCACGTCCAGGTAGACGGGTCGGTGAATTCTCGATTTGATCGGTGACTTACAGAAGTTGATCAAATTCGAATGTGGCACGGACTCTTGAGGGAACTTCAGCGCCTTGCTCTTGACGATACCGAGGCCCGAACTCTTCGTTCTCTTCATTCTTGTGCTGCGCGGCCCCAGCGTGAATTCCGTGTAGCCGAGATAGGTAAAGTTATCGCCGTCCAACCAGCTCAGAAAGTCGCAAGCCTCCGTTAGCTCCTCTGAGCTTACCGGCACAGATTCCACCTGCAAAGCCTGCTTTACGTGGGTTAGCTTTCCCCGCATTGGGCCAAAGTCGCGTACCGCCATGGTCACCAGAGCCAATACTCCGGCAATTTCATCTTTCAGTTCCCGTCGTGTCTTGGAGCCGGACTGCCTGTCTATCTCCAGATGGATCACCGCTTCCTTATTCGGAAATTCATCACCCAGCGAGACGAGTCCATCCTCCCGCTTGACGCCCAAAACAGCACTGTGGATACAATGGACGGTGATGTCCCTGTGAATTATTTCCATTCGAATGGAATCGACAAGAAAAGGATAGTCGCCGGCCACCACTTCGATGATGGTATGTCCGGACTGCCAGCCGTCCTCTTCATAGGTTGGATTGATCACTCTGATGCTGCCGGCCTCAGCATCGTTGCGTTGAAAGAAGCGCCAACAGGAGAGCACCGATCCATGCAGATCGTCCCACTGCTGATGCTGTAACTCCCGCACCGATACTCCGGCGAAATAGGCATGCGTGAATTCTGTAACCACATCCACCTGATTCCCTGTCAGGCGATGCTGCAGCTGATCGTCCAGCTCTGCAAAAAACTCTTCCTTTGTTTCCGCCAACACTTTCGTCATGTTAGGATTTCCCGGCCTTCAGATTTGCCGACGCGCTGAGTCAACCCACTGTCGTGATCGCCACCTATTTTGCGCGCTTATTCCATATTGATATTACACCAATAGGATTAGTCTACCTTAAATTGACCACGTGATTAGGAACTTCATTCAGAAAATAAATCGAGAGAGTGCTTTCAGGACTCCGATACCGGCTTCCCTGAGGAATCCCAAATTATCTGGAATCCCGCTCGGGGGCGTTGCCAACCGGTGCCGGGCTGGACGTGGACAAAGTATGCCATAGCGCTTTCTGTCCCTGCCCAATAGAATCGACAGCTGTTCTGGACGAATGGGTGTGGAAGATAGCAATAGTTTCTGTAAAACTGAGACCCTGTCGATCAGCCATCCGACTCGATCTCAGCTCCATAACAGACAACAACAATGGAGAATGTCCAAGTGAAATTGCTCTCTCGTTGGCTTGTTCCGTTCTTCTTATTCTTTGGTGTATCAAATGCGGTTCTGGCCGTTAGTATTGCGGATCTGACTTTCGCAGATCCGGACCTCAAGGACTGTGCGACGAGTCATAGCGTCACAGTTGAGGGACTAACCTCGCTATACTGTCCGCAGTTGATCGATGACCTGACAGGCATTGCACAACTGGTCGAGCTTCAGACCCTAAATATTAACACCAATCCGTACAGTCCGGATCCAAACACGGTGTCTGATCTCACTCCACTGTCGACACTTGCTTCGTTGACCCAGCTATATGCAGACAGCAATTTGATCAGTGCCGTCCCCACTTTGCCAAGCGGGCTCCTAGAACTCAACATTACCAATAACCCTGTAACCGGACTGAGTTCTACTGGGTGGACGAACCTAGAGCACCTTTCGATAGGAGGAACCGATATTGAGGATCTATCCTTTCTGACCGGGTTTCCAGGTCTGATTGGACTCAATATATGGGGCTTGAACTTGACGAATGTCGCAGCACTGTCAAATCTCAGCGAGCTGACAGGACTTAATGCCAGTTGGAGCAGAGTAGCGAATATTCCTCAGTTGACGACCGCCATCAGTGGATTGACCAAGCTGACTGATCTGGCGCTGAGCGGGCTTGGAATTTCCGATCTGGATTTCCTGTCAGCACTGAACAATCTGGAGGTCGTCAGCCTAGGTAGCAATCTGATCAGGGACATCACCCCCCTGGCAGAATTGTCAGGCCTCGTCAGCGTTGATCTGAATGACAATGCGCTGACCGATTCAGACCTGGATCAGTTGGCTTTCTTGAACCTATTGACCTGGTTAGACCTGGATCGAAACCTGTTCACTGCAGGTGGTGCCGCCGATGTCGCCCTCGGTGTTCTGATTAAAGACAATACGGGTGATATCGATAACTATCACAATACGCCCCTTAGCTCTCGTATCACCCTCGCCAGTTTCACGCCGGCAGGGCCTGTAGATCTTGACTCCGGCGACAAGGATATTACGTTTTCAGTGGCGGCATCGCGACTGGACGCGGGCGAGGTCGAATATGTGTGTATTGACCTTAGGAATCCTGCCAATACGGCAGGCATTGGGGTTTGTTACCCGGGTGACAGTGGATCAGGCAATTATGCCACTATCGATAGTGAGGCGCAGCGTGGTCTCTGGCCGATTAAGCAACATCTCTTCTGTAATTTGGTCATCCTTCGTGAAAATGTTAGTCATCAAAAGTCAGATAGCGCTTATCCGCAGTCTGCCAGTCATCAGAAATCTCCATCACCAATGCCGTCACCAGGCGTAGGCACGATG